>CANRLD010000006.1 GCA_947631375.1 uncultured Methylophaga sp.
CTTAATGGAAGAACTGAAGAAAATTGTTCGCGTGATGAAAAAATTGGATGAAAACGCACCGCATGAAATTATGTTAGTGCTAGATGCCGGCACCGGACAGAATGCCTTGTCGCAGGCACAGCAGTTTCACCAAGCGATTGGCTTAACCGGTATCACATTAACCAAGCTCGACGGCACCGCCAAAGGCGGGATCATTTTTGCGATTGCGAAAAAAACCGGCTTACCAATCCGCTATATTGGCGTTGGTGAAAAAATTGATGATTTACGTGTATTTAATGCGGACGATTTTGTTGATGCACTACTGGGCCGTGAAACCACTCCATGATTCGCTTTGAACAAGTCTATAAGCGCTACGCAAATCAGCAGGAAGCGCTATCAGGGTTAAGTTTTGAACTGCTCTCCGGTGAAATGGCATTTTTAACCGGGCATTCCGGCGCGGGTAAAAGCACCTTGCTAAAATTGATCGCACTCATCGAGCGTTGTTCTCATGGTCAGGTGATTGTTAACAACCAGAATCTGAGCCGCTTGCCAAAGTGGAAGATTCCTTATTATCGCCGCAAAATCGGTCTGGTCTTTCAGGATCACAATTTACTGCATGATCGCACCGTATTTGATAATGTCGCCCTGCCATTGATCATTTCCGGGGAAAATCATCGCGAAATTGGTCGCCGGGTACGGGCCGCACTGGACAAAGTGGGTCTGCTGGGTAAAGAGCGCAGCTTACCGATTGCCTTGTCCGGCGGCGAACAACAACGCGTTGGTATCGCCAGAGCGGTCGTCAACCGTCCCCCCGTTCTGCTTGCCGACGAACCAACGGGTAATCTGGATCCTGATTTATCCAGAGAAATCATGCATCTGTTCGAGCAATTCAACCAAGTTGGCGTCACTGTTTTTATCGCCAGCCACGATCAGGATTTAATCAACCAGATGCCCTATCGTCACATCACCCTGCAACAGGGAAAGCTTGCTGATACTGTTTCATGACATTTTCTAATATTCATAACTACCTGCTGCGTCATCTACAAGTGATGCTTTCCAGTCTTGGTGAGCTGTGGCGACAGCCTTTTGCCACCACAATGACCCTGTTGGTTATCGGTATTGCCCTGCTCTTGCCGGCGGGGTTATATGTCAGTCTAAAAAATATCGAACAAATCAGCGGCGAATGGGAACATGCCAATCGTATTTCCTTGTTTTTGCAAAGCGGAATCTCGGATAACCGCGGCCAACAGCTGGCAGAGCAGCTGAAAACCTGGCCGGATATCATGGACATTTCCTACCAGTCTTCACAGCAGTCTTTAAACGAGTTTCGCGAGATTTCAGGACTGGATAGTCTGTTGGAAACCTTGCCGGAAAACCCGCTACCCGCCGTGATCATTGTTGAACCAGATGAGAATCAGCAAGCGGAAGCCATTGAGGCATTACTTGACCGACTCGCAGCACTGCCCGACGTCGAGCAGGCACAGCTGGATATGCAATGGTTGCAACGCTTGCGCAGTATCAATAACGCCGGACAACGTGGTATCAGCATTCTGGCGACGTTACTGTCCTTAAGTGTTCTGCTGGTTATTGGCAACACCATCCGTCTCGCCATTCTCAATCGCCAGACAGAAATACGCGTCATAAAACTGGTAGGTGGTACCAATACATTTGTCAGACGCCCTTTCCTTTATACTGGTATGTGGTATGGCCTGCTTGGTGGCGTATTGACGTGGATCACCTTGTTAATCAGTCTGTTGATAATCAGTGGTCCCATTGACGAACTGGCCGCTTTGTATGACAGCCAGTTCAGCCTGCGGTGGTATGCCGGGCAAATGTTATTCTATCTACCACTCATCGGATTAGTTTTAGGCGTAATGGGTGCCTGGCTGGCAGTAAGTAGACATTTAAGCGCAATTGAGCCAAGCTGACTTATTTTTAAAGAAACCTTTCGACTCAAATTTTGTCCATAGACAGACCTACTTTTACATCCTGAACTTTTTGCTAAAATAACATCTGTTTCCTAAAGGGAGAGCGCACTATATGACAACGCATGCAGCCCAATATCAACTTGCCACCGCACCAATTGGCAACTTGGATGCATACACTAATCTCGTGCACCACATTCCTGTACTGACAGCTGAAGAAGAGCACGATTTAGCAACACGTTTACAACAAAATGGCGATCTGGAAGCCGCTCAACGACTGGTATTATCCCATCTTCGTTTCGTTGTTCGCATTGCCAAAGGCTATAGTGGTTATGGCTTACCCGTCGCGGACTTAATTCAGGAAGGCAACATAGGCCTGATGAAAGCGGTCAAGCGTTTTGATCCGGAAAAAGGCGTGCGGCTGGTTTCCTTTGCTGTTCATTGGGTTCGTGCCGAAATTCATGAGTATGTCATCCGCAACTGGCGGATTGTTAAAATCGCCACCACCAAAGCCCAGCGTAAACTGTTCTTCAATTTACGCAGTGCCAAACAACGTCTGGGCTGGTTAAATCAGGACGAAATACAAGCGGTAGCAGAAGATCTTGGTGTTACTGCAGAAAACGTTATTGAAATGGAGCGTCGGCTGGCGCAACCAGATGCCTCTTTTTTTCTGCCAGTCGATAATGACGATGACGAATCCAGCTATTCTCCAGTCGCTTACCTCGCGGCAGACAACAGCGATCCGTCTACTGCACTGGAGCATGAGGACTACGCCGACTTTCAACAGCAAAAACTGGTGAACGCGCTGGCGACTCTGGACGAGCGTAGTCGAGATATCATCAATCAACGCTGGTTAAACGAAAATGACAAAGCCACGTTGCATACCCTGGCTGAGCGATATCAGGTTTCAGCAGAACGTATTCGTCAAATTGAAAGCAATGCCATGAAAAAGCTGCGGTTATTAATTGAATAAAACACAGCTTAACTCACGACCATAAAAAAGCCCCCTGAGCACAGCAACAGCGCTCAGGGGGCTTTTTAGTACCGGTTAACGCTCCAGAAGAGGTAATTTGTTGGGTTTTCCATCCCACTCTTCAGCATCTTCCAATGCATCTTTTTTCTCAGAAAGCACTGGCCATATCTGTGACAGTTCAGCGTTTATTTGCATAAACTGCATTTGTTCATCAGGCAAATCATCCTCCGAAAAAATGGCTTCCGCAGGACATTCAGGCTCACAAAGTGTACAGTCAATACACTCGTCAGGATCGATGACCAGAAAATTGGGACCTTCGTGAAAACAATCAACCGGACAGACATCAACGCAGTCAGTATATTTACATTTAATACAGTTTTCAGTGACGACAAAGGTCATGGTGAAATCTCCACAAATACATTTTTACAGGCCTGACCTGTCAGCTAACTTGAATATTCTACACGATTTACCGTGATTCTGGGCAATGATAACAATTCAGGTATGATCATCCCCAGGTTCATAATACTCGGCTGAAACAGGACACACCGATGCTAAAAAAACTTATTATTAGCACTGTATTTCTCAGTGCATTTCTACTCAGTGCTGCATTTGCTGCATTCAATATGCAACCGGTATCACTGGATCTGCTGTTCATACAATGGCAGTTACCTTTAGCGGTATTAATGATTGCTTTTTTACTGTTGGGTTTACTGATCGGCGCAATGCTAATTCTGCTCGGCACCATACGTATTCGTTATCAAAATCATCAACTCTCCAGCAAACTGCAAATCGCCGAACAGGAACTGAACAGCCTGCGAATTTTACCCGTCCGCGACAATCGCTAGGTTCATCACGATGATGCAATGGCTTTTCCTGTTATTGCCAGTCGCCGCACTGTCTGGATGGCTTCTTGCCAGAAGGCACTATCAGCGTTATCCGCATAAAACAAGCAGAGCATTCAACCCTGAGTACTTTAAAGGCTTGAATTACCTGTTAAATGAGCAGCCAGATAAAGCTATTGATGTCTTTATTGGCTTGCTGGAAGTCAATAGTGAAACCGTTGAAACCCACCTGGCACTTGCCAATCTGTTTCGTCGCCGGGGGGAAACAGAACGCGCCATCCGCATCCATCAAAACCTCATCGCCCGCCCCAGTCTGCATGGTGAGCAACGACTGCAGGCAATGGTAGAGCTCGGACTCGATTATATGCACGCCGGCGTACTGGACCGCGCCGAACATTTATTTTTGGAACTATTACAACAACCGCAGCCTCACCCGGAAGCTGCAAAACAATTGCTGCGAATTTATCAGCAGGAAAAAAACTGGCCGCGCGCAATTGAGATGGGCAAAATAATTGATGCCAGTAAAACTGGGCAGGTTAAGCCATTAATTGCCCAGTTTTACTGCGAGCTTGCCGAGCAGCATATTCCTCATGCACGACGTGACGCTTTCAGCTTACTCAAGCACGCTTTACTCCATGACGCCAACTGCGTACGTGCCAGTCTACTGGAGGCAAGGCTTTATCTCGATACCAGACAACCCCGCAAGGCTCTGGATGCACTGCAAAAACTCGAACAACAAAATCCCAGATTTTTATCAGAAGCATTAGACTACTGGTTTCAGGCCTATCAACAATTAGGCGATTTGCCAGCATTCCGGGTTCACTTAAGCCGGTTACTTGAGCGACAGCCAAATATGACTTCAGCACGAATCATGCTCACAAAAATTGTCAAGGAACTTGAAAGTCCGCAAGCCGCACAATTATTGCTATATGAGCAACTGCATCAGCATCCTTCTGTAGAGGGCCTCCACACCTTGATTAATTTGGGGGAAAACCAGCAAATTGCTTTGGTTCCTCTGATCGACAAGATCACCAAGGCAATGGTTGAAAAAGGTGATCGTTATACCTGTAAAAACTGTGGTTTCTCAGGTAAAAGTATGCACTGGTTATGCCCTGGCTGTGCCAACTGGGGTACGGTACACCCTACCGAAATCCACCTTACTGCCTTGGAAAAACTATTGGAATCAACATCATGAATAAAACACGTATCTATCATAATCCACGGTGCAGCAAGTCTCGTGAGACCTTAGCCCTGCTTGAAAAACAACAGCAAAGTATCGAGATTATCGAATACCTGAAAACACCGCCTACACCTGCTGAGCTGACACAGCTTTTGCAACAGCTCGGTATGCGTCCCAGAGATTTATTACGTAAAAAAGAGAGTCTTTATCGTGAGTTGCAGCTGGATGATGAGACTCTCTCAGATCAGGCAGTGATTGATGCGATGTGCGCCAATCCTAAACTGATTGAACGTCCTATTGTTGTGAAAGCGAATAAAGCCGCGCTTGGCAGACCGCCCGAAGCCGTACTGAATATACTTTGAGCACTAATTTACATGCATGACATTTTAATTCTTTACTACAGTCAATCCGGCCAGGTTAAAACAATGGCTGAACAAATCGGCCGCGGCGTGGAAAAACACCCCGATTGTGCCGCCAGAATCCGTACTGTTCCCAAGGTATCGACCGTCTGTGAAGCAACAGAGTCAGAAATCCCTTCTGCTGGTCATCTTTATGCCACAACAACAGATTTAGAAGAATGTGCCGGCATGATTATTGGTAGCCCCACCCGCTTTGGTAATATGGCGGCTGCGCTCAAATATTTTTTCGATGGCACCAGTGACAGCTGGCTGTCAGCAACACTAAGTGGCAAACCCGCTGGAGTCTTCACCTCGACCGGAAGCTTGCATGGCGGGCAGGAATCCACGTTGTTATCCATGATGCTGCCACTGTTTCATCATGGCATGATCATCAGCGGCATCCCGTATAGTGAGCCCGCATTAACCACAACCACGACAGGCGGTACGCCCTATGGTGCCAGTCACTTCGCTGGTTCTGATAACAGGCTTGCGCTGAGCAAGGAAGAAACAGAACTATGCCAGGCACTTGGCTTTCGTATTGCCGAACTGGCCACCAGGCTCGCAAAATGAAACTTGCTCACTTATTCAGGGTAATCTCCCTGCTCAGTTTTTTTGGCCTGCTGCTCAGTCTGCTGGCCTGGATAATTATTGCTGAACACAGTGAAAACTTCCCCACTGCCGCCTGGCTGATTATTGGTGTAATGCCCTTGTTATTTCCACTTCGTGGCATTTTATATGGCAAGACCTATACACACGCCTGGGCCAGTTTTTTAATGCTGTTTTATCTTGCACACGGCATTGGTGAACTGTACAGCGGGGACGCCATTTTCTGCTATCCCCTGCTTGAGGTAGTGTTCAGCAGCAGTTTTTTTATTTCAGCCAATTTATATATCCGCACACTGGCAAAGTTGCGAAAAAACGCACAGACTTAAACTGTGTCATATGGTCTAATAATGGTCTGTTTTCAAGGGGCATTCCATGAGCACGCTTCCAGCAATTCAATCAGCCTATCAAGGCATTCAAAGTGGCATGCAAAACCTGCAGAAAAATGCCTTCAGCATCGCCAGCGAATCGACTAAAGGTGGCGATATGATTACACCGATGGTCAATATGAACAGCGACAAGCTGCAAGTACAGGCCGCCGCCAAAGCACTGCAAATTAGCTCTGACACGCAAGGAACGCTACTCGACATTCGTGTCTGACCCTGACTAAACACACTTATTTTTCCACTAATACTGGCGAATAAAAGCCGTTTGACGCTAAACTATCCGGCGTTAATCACTACGAAGCAACATTTTGAGCTCATCCACCCATGCTTTGCTTGATGAAAAAACGATTCACCAAGCGCTAAATCTCGAAACACGACAGCAAATAGCAAGCCTACAAGTTTTTTCAGAAGTAACTTCAACCAACGATATACTCTGGAAAAGGTTACAGAACGGCGAAACAGGGACTGCAGTGTGTCTTGCTGAAACCCAAACGGCAGGACGTGGCCGACGTGGCAGCCAATGGTTATCTCCTGCCAGCGGCAATATTTATCTGTCCATTATGCATCAGTTGACTTCAGAGTCCGTGCGTAACGGTCTAAGTATTGCAATTGGCATTACATTAATAAACACTCTCCATAATGAGGGCGTTACCGGTCTGCAGCTGAAATGGCCAAACGATGTACTACATAACAGACGTAAACTTGCTGGAATTCTTGTAGAATCCCGTTATGGGAACCAGAACTTTGTCACCATTGGCATAGGCCTAAACTTGTCATTACCAGACAATGTCCTATCAGCCATTCCCCAGCCGGTCATTAGTCTGGAACAACTTTGTAACCCGCTTCCTTGTCGCAACCTACTGGCAGCAAAAATAATTCAAAATATGATGGAAACCCTGACACTTTTTTCGCATCGCGGTCTTAGCGACTACCTGCCCCTGTGGCCACAATATGATGCTTTGCATAATCAAGCCATTAATATCATCAGCGATGATGGTCAATTTACCGCGCTTGCATGTGGTATCAATGAACATGGTGAATTACGCTATATGCATAATCAACAAGTTGCTTATTTATCCAATAGCCACCTCAGCATCAGGTTTGCTTCATGATTCTATTAGTCGACATTGGCAACAGCCGCATCAAGTGGACCACCATACAGTCTAAAGTCATGGCCGATTCCGAGAACTTTCCACGCGGCAAAACCGGCATCAAAACAGCTTTAACCAAAGCCTGGAAACATCTTGAAGGTATCAGCAGCGTTTTTGTCAGTAATGTTGCCGGTGAAAAAATGGCAGTCCAGCTGACTGAATGGCTTGAAAAAAACTGGCAAATTACACCGACCTTTGTCGATAGCGAAAAAAAGCGCTTTGGTGTCATCAACTCCTATGAGCAACCTCAAAAACTGGGCGTTGATCGCTGGCTGGCAATTGTAGCGGCCCGCCAGCATGCAAAGAATGTTACCTGTGTAATCGACTGCGGCACGGCTATCACTATCGACATCGTGACCGAAAAAGGCATACATCAGGGGGGATTAATTCTTCCTGGGCTATCCCTGATAAAACAAACACTTGCAGACAACACTCATGCGCCCATTGATAGTGTAGAAGAAAATGAATTTACCTTTTTAGCAACCAATACCCACAGCGCCGTTCAGGCGGGCACCTTATATGCCGTTACTGCAACATTGGAAAACCTCATCACTGACATCCAGCAAAACTTTAATAATCAGGTACGCTTTTTAATTACCGGCGGTGACGCTGAACAACTCATCGAATTACTACCACAACCACTGACTCATGAACCAGATTTAGTACTCAAAGGCTTAGCGCTGTATGCTCGGCAAAGTAATCGCCGCAATCAGAATAAAGTCAAAGCGGAAACTAAAACAGATGCCACTGAAACCACCGTGCCGGAGGCCACAGCATTGCCAGAAAGCGCGAACTAAGTTAAGCTTCGCCCCCTTACGGAGAAGTGGCCGAGCGGTTGAAGGCGCACGCCTGGAAAGTGTGTATAGGTTAATAGCCTAT
Source organism: uncultured Methylophaga sp. (assembly GCA_947631375.1). GTDB lineage: Bacteria > Pseudomonadota > Gammaproteobacteria > Nitrosococcales > Methylophagaceae > Methylophaga. The sequence continues at coordinate 8,317 of CANRLD010000006.1, forward strand.
CGAGGGTTCGAATCCCTCCTTCTCCGCCAAACGAAAAAATCCTTACATATAAACAACCTACAGGGTAAACCCCGTATTTTTTGTACTGGCACACATTTGGTACACAGACAATGAATTAGGGTTATTACTATTACGCGTCGCGGTGACACTTCTTGTTTTCGTGCGCGGGATCCGGCAGAACCCGCCTCCTGCTGATTGTATAAACATCCCCCTCACATTACTTTCCCATGTACTACCGTACGTTTAATTGCACTGACTCTGACAATGCTGTGTCATTTCAGGTTTTTATTGTTGTCATCCATGGCACTCACATTAAAAAAAGCATAGAATAGGCGACTTCTATGGTGGCCCAGCCGGTCTCCTCGCGACGATATGTTGGTTACCACGTCAGGCCCGGAAGGGAGCAGCGAAGCCTTCGGACTCGGGTGCCGAGACCGGGCTGGTTGGGTCACCACCCTAATTGATGAGCACCTTGAGTATCTGGCAAGTTACATGAGTTATCTGGTACTGGCCCGCAAGTGGCGCCCCAAAAAATTTGCAGAAGTCGTTGGTCAGCAGCATGTCTTGCGTGCGCTAATCAATGGTCTTGATCAGAATCGTCTGCATCACGCCTTTCTTTTTGCGGGTACCCGAGGTGTAGGCAAAACCACTTTGGCACGCATTCTTGCCAAATCATTAAACTGTGAACACGGTGTCAGCTCATCTCCTTGCGGAGAATGTAACAGCTGTATGGAAGTTGATGATGGCCGTTTCGTTGACTTGATTGAGGTCGATGCCGCCTCACGAACCAAAGTCGATGATACCCGTGAACTGCTGGACAATGTGCAATATGCACCAAGTCGTGGACGTTACAAGGTCTACCTCATCGACGAGGTACACATGTTATCCACCAGCAGTTTTAATGCACTGTTAAAAACACTGGAAGAACCCCCGCCCCACGTCAAGTTTCTGTTTGCAACGACCGATCCACAAAAGCTGCCGGTCACCATTTTGTCACGCTGTCTGCAATTTAACCTGCGACGGCTCGATCTCAATCAGATAAGTGGTCATCTGGCCTTTATTCTGCAACAGGAAAAGATTGATTTTGAGGAAGAAGCACTCAATCAAATTGCCTTTGCAGCCGATGGCAGCATGCGGGACGCGCTTAGTTTGCTGGATCAGGCAATTGCATTTGCTGGTGGCGCAATTACCGCCGACATCGTCAGCCAAATGCTTGGCAGTGTCTCACAGCAAGAATTGGTACAAATCCTCACCGCACTTGCGACAAATGATGCTAAAGCATTGTTGACACATACTGACGAATTGGCCGCTTTAGGCCGCGACTTTGTGGTCATTCTGGATGGCCTGATGACCAGTCTGCAGCGCATAGCCACGATTCAGCTGATTGCTGATCATCAATCGCTTGATCGGCAAGATGACGCTGCATTACAGAACCTTGCTAACACATTCAGCCCGGAAACCGTCCAGCTGCTTTACCAAATTGCACTGCATGGTAAACGGGATATGCCTTATGCCGCCGATCCACGTAGCGGCTTTGAAATGACGTTATTGCGGATGCTGAGTTTCCAACCACAAGCGACCTCATCATCAAGGCAGCCCCCTGTAAAAAAGTCGCATCCTGACGCAGCTTCGGTGTCGACGTTTACGGCACCGGCGGACAGATCCCATAACTCTGTAGACAGCCCTACTCCAGCCCCACCAACAGCTCAACATTCTGAACAGGCACCGACACAGACGGTTCCAGCCGAGACGACTATCGCGGCAGAGGCAGTGAATGAACCACCGGTTTCACAACCTGATCAGTCTTTGACTGACAACAGCGCAATCACTGAAGCGGATAATTCAATACCAGCAGAGAATGCCCCTCCACAGCCGGCAATTCAGTTAACCACGGCGAACTGGACCGCATTAATCGCTCAGCTAAAACTCTCCGCATTCGCCAGACAATTGGCTGATCATTGCGCATTTATCCAGATAGATAACAACAGGATCTACCTCTCGATTGCAGCCGAGTTACAACATCTGGCAAATGAAAGATCCATTTCAAGATTACAGGCTGCGGTCAGTAAACAGCTGCAAACGGATGTCATACTGGCATTCACCGATGCAACTGATATGGAAAATGTACCAACACTGGCTGCTGAACGGGCGCAGCAGGCTGCTGAACGCCAAGAAAATGCCGTAGCAGCTATTCACGATGATCCGGTCGTCGAGCTGATCAAAAGCACATTTAATGCCCGTATAATCGACAATACTATTAAACCCTTATAACCACGAGGATCTCCTATGAAAGGCGGATTAGGTAATCTGATGAAACAGGCCCAGCAAATGCAGGCCAATATGCAAAAAGCCCAGGAAGAGCTGGCACAGCTGGAAGTAACCGGTCAGGCTGGTGGTGGTATGGTAACAGTCACCATGACCGGCAAGCACGATGTAAAACGTGTCAATATTGAAGAAAGCCTGTTTCAGGACGACAAAGACATGCTGGAAGATCTCGTCGCAGCCGCTGTGAATGATGCGGTCAGACAAGTGGAAAAAACGACGCAAGAGCGGATGGCCGGTATGATGCCGCCAGGTATGAAGCTGCCATTTTAAGTTATCTGTCATGGCAACTCTTGGCCCCACTATCGATCAACTGATTCAGGCGCTACGCTGTTTACCCGGCGTCGGGCCCAAATCAGCGCAACGCATGACTTTTCACTTGCTGGAACGTGACCGCAGTGGCGGTGAACATTTAGCCGAGGTACTGGCAAGAGCGTTAGCCAATGTAAAGCATTGCCATCAGTGCCGTATCCTGAGTGAAGAGGATATATGCAGTCGTTGCAGCGACAACTCACGACGTGATGATCAGCTCTGTATTGTCGAAATGCCAAGTGATGTCATTGCAATTGAACAGGCAACCCATTATCAAGGACGTTACTTTGTGCTGACCGGTCACCTGTCTCCTCTGGACGGTATTGGTCCCGAGGCACTGGGCATCCCCAGCCTGATTGAAAAGTTTGAACAAGACACGATCAGTGAAGTCATTCTGGCAACCAACCCTACCGTGGAAGGTCAGGCGACGGCGCATTACATCAGCGAGCTGGCGCGTTCAAGAAACATTCATGTCACCCGACTGGCGCACGGCATTCCTCTGGGCGGTGAACTCGAATATATTGACAGTGGCACCCTATCTCATGCATTTTCTGGACGGGAAAACTTTTAATCGATTCTACCAACATCAAGAGCAACTACATGACGGACACTGCTACGCCATATGACGCTTTGAAGAACTTTAATGGTCTTATTCGCCGCCAATCGTTATTTGCTTCTACTCATCTGCAGACCGATGTTGACCATCTGATGTTTCTTGATACCACCGGTAGTCCTCTGGCAAAAAATGCTCCCCTGCCGGATTTTTTATCGCAGCTGCCCCAACTTCTCTCTGCCATTAATCACCGTTCCAAAGTGTTATTGACTGTTCCCCAGTCCTGGCAGAAAGTCCTGTGTGACAGCGAATTTACAGATGTGGAACTGATTATTACGACCGATAATCAGCGCACGCCGGTTTCATCGCGACCGGACCTCAGCTTTGCCAGTTACGCGGACAATACTGCTGATTCGACGACGCAATGCCAGACGCTGCTGATCGACTTCAATCATTTACCGGTCGAAGATATTGCCCGATATTTACCACAATGGCGGCAGCAACACGCTGTACTCTGCGCCTTAAACGTTGATGCGCCCTGTCAGTTCAACTTATGCCAACAGCATGACATTGATTTAATACAGGGAATTTTTTATACCTTACCGGCTGACGATACCAACAAAACCGTTTCTCCTTCTGCAAAGACCTTAACCCAATTACTGGTCAAACTGCAGGATCCTGAAATAGAGCTCGATGAAATGGCCGATATTATTAATCAGGACGTTGCCTTGAGCTATAAACTGCTCCGCCTGATTAATTCGGCTTTCTTTGGTTTGCCTCGCGAGGTCGGCAGTACCCGGCAGGCCATCGTGATGCTCGGCCAGAATAAAATCAAAACCTGGGCGAGCCTGTTATGTTTGTCAGGTTTGGATAACAAGCCTAGTGAGCTGCGCTACATTGCAACGATACGCGGCAGAATGTGTGAGCTTCTGGCCAAATACTATAAAGGCCATGGTGATGTTTTCTTTGCTGCCGGCCTCTTTTCCGTGCTGGATGCCCTGATGGATAAACCTCTTGAAGTCTTGCTGCAGGATCTGCCTCTCAGTGAGGAATTACACGCCGCACTGTTATCTAAAGAAGGTCCGGTCGGAAAAGTATTACAGACCGTACTTCACTATGAACGCGGTAACTGGAAAGCCATCAACCACTCAAAAATACCACAAGAAGCGTTATTGTCAGCTTACCTGGACTCACTGTACTGGGCTAAAGAACTGAACCAGCAGTTAAATGGCTGAACCATGGCGATAAGTTGGCTTGGCTCTGCTGCCGATAGTCCTTTCCCGCCAGTCGAACAGGCAACACAACACGGCTTGCTGGCTGCTGGTGGTGATTTGTCCATTACCCGTCTGTTAAATGCATATCGGCTGGGTATTTTCCCGTGGTTTAATGACTATGATCCCATTTTATGGTGGAGTCCTGATCCACGAATGGTGTTTCATACCGATGCACTGCACCTGAGTAAAAGTCTGCGAAAAGTAATAAGACAAAAACGGTTTAACGTTACTTTTGATCATGATTTTCTGGCTGTTATGCAGGCTTGTGCCGCCCCACGTGACAACAATGCATCTGCGGAAGCGCATGAAACCTGGATCCATAATGAAATGATCAGCGCTTACATGCAGCTACATCAGGCAGGCTATGCACATAGTGTCGAGTGCTGGCAAAATGATGAACTGGTAGGCGGTATCTATGGTGTCGCTATCGGCAAAATGTTTTTTGGTGAATCCATGTTCAGTTTCTCCTCCAACGCCTCTAAAGTCGCTTTAGCCACGCTGGCAGAACAGCTCAAACTATGGGGATATCCGTTAATTGATTGCCAGGTATATTCCGCACATCTCGCTCGACTAGGCGCTGTTCTGCTGCCTCGACGTGAGTTTGTTCAACAAGTACAACGACTTTGCGCAGTTGACGATAGGCCAGCAAGCTGGCGTGATGCGCAGCCTGGCGCCATAGACAGTAATGAGTCTTAATTTTTATCAGGACAGACCACATAGCTGTTCCTATCTCACTGACCGACTGGCACGTAATATTTATCCTGATCCTTTGCGTCCTGCCAGCAATGCCTTATACAGCCAATTGATTCAATACGGTTTCAGACGAAGCGGAGAACACATTTATCGCCCCCACTGCCCTGCATGTAATGCGTGTGTACCTGTGAGGATCGATGTACAACACTTCATCGCTAACCGAAGCCAGCGGCGTTGCTTGCGCCGCAATCAGGATATTGACATCAGCATTAAACCTGCCGAATTTGATGAAACGCACTATGCGTTGTATCAACGCTATTTGGCTTACCGCCATGCGGGCGGTGGCATGGATAATCCGAAAAAGGAAACTTATCTGCAATTTTTGACCAGTAGCTGGAGCGATACCGCTTTTATTGAGTTTCGCAGGGAACATCAGCTGGTGGCGATCGCCGTAACGGACTTTGTAAATGATGCTGCCTCGGCGTTTTATACTTTTTTTGATCCGCAGCTGGAAAAGCGCAGCTTAGGCACATTTGCAATCCTCAAACAGCTGGAACTGGCTCGTCAGCAAAACCTGTCATGGTTATATTTAGGCTATTGGATCGGTGATAGTGCCAAGATGCGCTATAAGAGTCAGTTCTCCGCCTTGCAGCAGTTTGATGGTCAATGGCGGCCATTTGATAAAAAAGTTTTGAAAAATCAGTAATTTTACGGCAGAATGGATCAATTTAATTGTAAGGCAAAATCAGACCTGTATGGCAAAAGAAGATCATATTGAATTTGAAGGCACTGTTATCGACACCATGCCCAACACCACTTTTCGGGTAGAGCTTGAAAATGGCCATGTCGTAACAGCACATATCTCCGGAAAAATGCGTAAAAACTATATCCGAATTTTGACTGGCGACAAAGTGACCGTCCAGCTGACCCCCTATGACTTGAGCAAAGGCCGTATCGTTTATCGAGCCCGTTAATGCATTGCGTTAATCTGTATCACACAGGTTATTGAGGCTGCGACTGTCGCCAGACAGCCAACATCACTACGCCCAACATCCCCCAAAACGCCAATAATGTCCATGCCGGTATACTCAGGCTGAGAAACGTCCAGGAAACCTCGGCACACTCGCCTGAGCCGCGCAAAATCAGCGACATTGCATCGACTAAGGGAAAGTTCTCCATAATAAATCCCATGCCAGGACCACAACTTGGTACCTGATCGGCTGGTAAGCTTTGTAACCACACGTGACGTGCTGAAACAGCAGCCCCCGACAAAGCTGAAAGGCCTATCAGTCCTGCATAAATTTTCATGCCTCTACTGGCAGGATTATGGAGGGCGGCAAGCAGAAAAAATATCCCGGTTACCATAACCAACAGCCGCTGCAAAATACATAGCGGACAGGGCTCGAGCTCCATAACATGCTGCAGATAAAGTGATGCCAGCAATAAGCCCAAACAAAACAAGAATCCGCCAAACAAAAGCCTGCGTGCTGTGATCAAAACGGTTTCCTCCGTAGTGTAGATATATGCTAAGTTAACCTAAAAACCGCACCAGATAAAGGGTTCAGTCATGTCAGATAATGATTTTGAAGAAAAGTTCACCGCTGCCTATGACAAAATGATTGAGCGCATTAATCATTTTTTTGATGATACTGAAACAAGTGGCATGCCGACACTGAAACAGCGGATTGAACTGGCAAAATTACGCGCGATAGAACTGCGTGAAATGACGGCAGATGAAGCTGAAAAAATTGCCTATTATGTAGAGCGGGATTTGCGGGATGCAGCAGATTATCTGGAAACGACCGGTAAAGAGTTTTCCACCTGGTTCAATTTTGATTTGCAGCTGATTGAGGAACGTGTATTTGAATTGTTTGCTTCTGTTGCCGATCGCACACGGCTGGAACTCAGTCAATTAGCCACTCAGGCTCGAATGAATCAGCACTATCATACCGGTGAAATTATCGGTATCGGCACCATTAGCTGTAGCGCATGTGCTAGCGAAGTTCATTTCAAACGCACCGGCCGCATTCCGCCCTGCCCCAAATGTCATCACACTGTCTTTAAACGCTATGGAAACTAGGCTGTAGGCTTAGTCAGCCCAATACCATGCTCCTTCTGCAATCAACTCACAGCAGCCATCTGCTAACAACGGATACTGGCGCAGCAGTTGCCAGTCGGCTTGTTGTAACAGCTTGTTACTCGTCAGCATGGGTAGATATTTCGCAGCATCAAGCTCGACTTTGTACGCTTCGCCAGCAGCAAATAAATAGCTTTCCTCGGCAGTCTGATGCCAGGCAAACCGCAGATAATCATTTCGTTGCAAATAGTCACCGCGCTCAAAACGCGCATCTATTTCTGTCAAATCAGGTTTATCGCAGAGAAACTCCTCAGCCAGCCCCTGTAATGTCGGTTTCGTTTCCGTTACCAGTCGTCCGACGGTAAGTGGTAACAGCGCTATATTGTCGTTTATGCTACGCAATAATAGCTGCTGAAACCGCTGCATCGCTTGCTCATCAATCTCGCTGGCCACCTCAAGCCTGCTGACATCACTATCGGCATATAACTGTTCAGCAAGCTGCTCTGTCAAGGTATGGGTGAACGCATCCAAAAGTTGTAATTGTGATGGTGCTCTGAAACCGATGGAAAACGTCATACAATCATTTAACGCCACGCCGTGGTGAGCAAAATCCGGCGGCAAATACAACATATCACCGGGCTGCAGATCCCAGGACTGATCTGCTTTAAACTCCTGCAAAATACGCAGCTCGGTATCGGTCCTGAATGGCGCACCAATAACCGGCTTATCGCTTATCTGCCAGCGCCGGGTTCCTTGTGCCTGCAATAAAAACACATCATAGCTATCGGTATGTGGCCCCACCGAGCCACCTTGCGGCGCAAAACTTACCATCAGATCATCGCGGCGCCAGTCAGCAATAAAATCAAACGGTTTCAATAAATGTTGCAGGGAAGGATCGTGTTTATCCATGTCCTGCACCAGCAGCGTCCAGTGCGTTTCCGGCAGCGCTGCAAAATCATGCTCGTCAAACGGTCCATATTGCAACTGCCATGGCGTGATGCCATGTTCCTGGATCAAGCGAGACTCAACCTCTTGCTCACAGGCAAAGGCTGCCAGTTCATCTGCTGACAGTGTACTCAGCGGACTGGTAAATGCCTGGCGAATAAGCAGCGGCTTTTTCTGCCAGTAGTTCTCAAGAAACTGTTGCTGACTCATGCCAGTATTAAAAAATGCTGTCATAAACTTCCCGCATGAAACTGTAATTGTGGATAAAATTTCAGATCATCATTGTGAATAACAATGCGCGTCAGCGCTGCATGAGGCACCTGAATACGAAACATCGCCTGCAGAGGTATGGAGAGAACTTCAGCGAGAATCATTCGAATCACACCGGCATGCGCGACCAGCAGGGTATGTTTGTTGTTATGCGTGATCAACAAATCCTGCCAGGCTGATTGAATACGCTGCTGAAACTGGAGCAGTGATTCTGCATTGCTCGGCGTGTTGTTCAGCGGATCATCATAAAACGCATAAAATCCGGCTTTGTCTTCCTGTTCCAGTTGCGAGGCGGTTTTCCCTTCCCAGTCGCCAAAACTGATTTCCATAAAAGCTGGCTGACGTTGCAGTGGAATCGCATACTGCGTCGAAAGTTCTGCAGCAAAATCAGCGCAACGGCATAACGTGGAGCTGATGATCTGCTGCCATGGCTGCTGCTTTGCAGTCGCGGCCCGCATTTGCTGCCAACCCAGTTCGCTTAAAGGATCATCTTGCTGACCGCGATATCTGACGCCGCCTTCAACGTCACCGTGACGCAGCAAATCAATAAAAAAAGTCATAAGATCAACTGACTATGTCGACTTGCAGAATAACATTCTCAACGCCGACGATCCGAACACGTGTACCAGCAGGACAATCTGTTCCTCGCACTTTCCAGGTCGAGTCATCCAGAATCACTTTGCCTTCACCATTGACAATCGGGCTGCTCAGCGTGACCAGCCGGCCAATATGCTGCTCACCACGACGATTCAACAGCGGTTCATCGGTACGAATAGGGTATTTTTTATAGTATTTACGCCACAAAATAATGCTCATCACTGCCAACAGCGAAAACAGCAACCATTGAAACTGCCAGGTCATATCGGGAAATAACAGCAACAGCAAACCAGTAAAAAAGGCCGCAATACCAAGCCATAGAGCAAAAAAGCTTGGCAGAATAATTTCCAGTGTCGTCAAAATAATGGCAAACACCCACCAATGCCAAAAATCAATAATAAACGGCATCTTACTTCTCGCTACGCACAAAGGCTTCTTTGGCAAGTTCGGTGATACCTGCCAGAGAGCCTATTACATTTCCAGCCTCCAGCGGCATCATAATGACTTTGTGGCTCTCGGCACTCGCCATATCCTTAAGCGCATCAATATATTTCTGCGCAACAAAATAATTCACTGCCTGCAAATCCCCTTGCGCGATAGCCTCGGAAACCATCGCCGTAGCTTTTGCTTCCGCTTCCGCCAGGCGTTCGCGTGCTTCCGCATCCCGAAATGCTGCTTCTCGCCGTCCTTCGGCATCCAGAACGGCCGCTTGTTTTTCCCCCTCGGCACGCAGAATTTCTGACTGGCGTAGCCCTTCGGCCTCAAGAATGTTGGCGCGCTTTATTCGTTCGGCCTTCATCTGCCGTCCCATGGCTTCAACCAGATCAGCTGGTGGCTCAATATCTTTGATTTCAATACGCGCGACTTTAATCCCCCAGGGCGTAGTTGCATCATCAACCACATTGAGTAACCGGGTGTTGATTTCATCACGTTTTGACAGCAGTTCATCCAGATCCATCGATCCCATGACTGTACGAATATTGGTCATGGTTAAATTAAGAATCGCATTATCCAGACCACTGACTTCATACGCCGCTTTTGCCGCATGGATAACTTGATAGAACACCACGCCATCAACCCGCACCATCGCATTATCCTTGGTAATAATGCCCTGGGAAGGCACATCAAGCACCTGCTCCATCATATTAATACGTGCCCCAATCTTATCAATTACCGGCACAATCAGATTCAGACCGGGTCGTAAGGTTCGGGTATAACGGCCAAAGCGCTCGATGGTAAACTCCCAGCCTTGTTCGACGGACTTGACGCCCATCAGAATCAAGGCAATTGCCAGGATCAAAACAACAATGACAAAAAGCGAAAAACCTTCCATTACCGTGCCCCATTTATGCTGTTTATATTGATTTGATGATAACAGCTAAACGTTATAAACGAACAGGAACTTGGACTTTTTGGGAATCGCGTTAGACAATAGTCACACCCACCATCCAGGACAGTGTTTTATGACCTTTTCGCGATTCATCCGTACCATTTTGTTCATTGGTTTCACCAGCATTGCTGTCGGCGCGCAGGCTCAGCAGTGGTATCACGTGGAATTGATTATATTTGAAGTGCTGAATCCGACGGATAACGAACAATCCCCCGCCTTTACCTTACAGACACCGCCTCCTTTGCAGGTGGGCATGGCGAATAAATTCATCCAGCCGGCAGCAAACAAAAATCTTGAAAATACCGCCCAGCGATTACGCAATTCAGCCGGTTATCGGGTAATCAGTCATCAAACCTGGCAACAGGCTGTGGGCAATCGTAATAGTGCTCAAGCTGTTGCAGTAGAAGCAGATCGTGTGCAAGGACAAGTGCGTTTTCATATTGCAACCTATCTGCATGCCAGCCTCGATTTGTGGTTAAAAGACGGGGTTCGCTCAGTCGAAAGTGACACATTTCATACCTTGCACCAGCCACGGCTGGTGGAAATGCGCCGCATACGCAGCCGCCAGGTTCATTATTTTGATCACCCTCGTTTTGGCGCACTTTTGCAATTGATTCCCGTCTCAACGCCTGATCAAGTGTTATCCAGTATGACTGAGCCAGAAACCTATTCCTTACCTTCTGCAGGCGAAGCTACAACAACGGAATAGTCGCCTCTAACACACGATGTACCTGTTGCATCGCTGTTTCCGTGGTTTCCATCATTGCCTCCATGGTTAATACGCCTGTTGTTAATCCGGCAGCATAATTGGCGATCACCGCGACCGTGGCGTAAGCAATGTTCAGCTCCCGAGCCAGTACCACTTCAGGCATCGCTGTCATGCCAACCATATCTGCTCCGTCTTGTTTTTAAGCGCTGTATTTCGGCAGCCATTTCCAGCCGTGGTCCCTGGGTAACGGCATAAGTGCCCGTCGCAATAAATGGTATATGCTCTTTATTCGCCGCCAGCTGTAATTGCTGTCGCAACGTGTCACCAAAGGGATAGCTAAAATCAATATGCTTGTCGGCAGAAAGCTGCTCACTGACGAAGCTGGTTTCCCGTCCCCAACTATTAATCAATAATTTGATCGGGTAACGCCAGCAGGCCAGGAGAATAACGCTCACTGATACCGCCGACAGAAGCAATCGAAATAAGCTGCTTCACCCCCAACTGGTGCAGTGCCCAGAGATTAGCCCGGTAATTAATCAGATGCGGCGGAATCGTATGCTGCTCGCCATGTCTTGGCAAAAACACCACCTTTCTGCCGCAAAATGTTCCGACGTGCGGTACTGCCGAAGGGTCGCCATAGGGCGTGTGCTGCTGTAGCGTTTGCTCCACCAGCAAACCATCCAGTTTACGTAAAGCACTGCCGCCGATTAGTCCAATCATGTCGTATTGTCTTTGAATGCATAAATACCCGGCGCATTACGCAAGTATTCCTTGCAGTCCATGCCAAAACCAAACACATAACGATTCGGCAGCTGCAAACCGATATAGTCCGGTTGAACAGCCGTTTTATTAGTATGTTGCTTGTCCGCTAACACCATGGACTTCACTGATGCTGCACCGGCCTGAGAGCAATACTCATATAACGCAGCCAGGGTGATGCCTTCATCAAAAATATCATCAACCAGCAACACATGCCGATCTCGCAGTTCTATCACTGGTTTGGCACGCCAGGTTAATTCCCCACCGACTGTTTTATCACCATAACGGCTGGCGTGAATATAATCCGTCTCCAGCGAGAACTGCAATTTGGGCAATAAATGCCCCATTGTCACCACACCACCATTCATCACACACAGTAATACCGGTTTTTTATCGGCATAGTCCTGATTCAACTGCGCAGCTACCTGCTCAAGACGTTCGTTAATCGCCTGCAGCGTAAATAAACACTCTGCCTGCGCTATGATTTCCTTCATCTGCTTTACCTGTTTCTCTAACGTTCAGGCAGTATAATAAGCCGTTTTGTCATTCGGGAAAGCCAAAATGGCGCGCTTTTGGCCGGCACTATTTTTTATTGCATTATTTGTTTTTGCCTGGTTGCAGCCTGCAAAGCAGCCATTGCAGAACGAATCATCAAGCGAAGACACACCGCAACGCATCATCAGTCTGGCTCCCAGTATTACTGAAGCCTTATTTGCAATCGGTGCCGGAGACAGGGTAGTTGCGGTCACCAATTATTGTCGTTATCCGGCAGCCGTCACCCGTTTGCCTAATGTTGGCGGTTATCTTGACGCCAGTCTGGAGCAAATTGTCCGCCAGCAACCGGATCTAGTTATTCTGCTTGAGCGCCAGCTGGTGTTGAAAAACCAGTTACAACAATTAGGGATAAAGACACTCAGCGTTGATAACGCAAGCCTTGCAGGCATTCGGCGCAGCATTACCGACATCGCCCTGGCAGTGAATGAAACGGCCAATGCAGAAAGATTGTTATCTGCATTTAACCAACGGCTACAGGCTATCCAGAACAAAGTGGCCGGCGAGGAAAAGCCCGCTGTGTTATTGGTTATTGCCCACAGCGGCGGGAACCACCTTGATAAAGTGTATATCGCCGGCCAGCAGGACTTTTATAACGATTTACTGCATTATCTCGGCGCAACCAATGTGTATCATAAAACGCAGGTCAAAGTGCCGGCATTATCTATTGAAGGTTTGCTGCAACTGAATCCACAAATTATTGTGGATATTTTTCCGGATGCCGAGGTGTTTCCAATCGATATTGCCCAAATACAGCAGCAATGGCAGCAGCTGGACAAAATGGCGGCCATCCAACACGATCAACTGCATATTATCCAGGCTGACTATGCGGTTATTCCGGGATTAAGGGTCATCCAGCTGGCAGAGAGGCTGGCGCAAATATTTCATCCACAACTGGATTGGAAAAACACTGACTGATGCTGATTAACTGCACCGATATCTCGGTAAAAATTGGCGATACCCTGCTGATTGAC
>CANRLD010000007.1 GCA_947631375.1 uncultured Methylophaga sp.
TACTGGGTATACGCCCGATCTGGTGGCGATCAGCTGGGTCGGCTTTGATAACCCGACAACGCTGGGTCGTTATGAAACCGGTGGTCGGGCGGCATTACCCATGTGGGTTGATTTTATGCGCGTCGCCCTGAAAGATGTTCCTCAAGAGCCGTTTGAGCCGCCTGTCGACATGGTCACTGTGAGAATTGATCCGGAAACAGGCCTGCTGGCACGTCCTGGCGATCAAAATGCTATCTACGAGACATTTCCTAAAGATAATGTTCCGGCGATGCGTGGCAGCGCGGCAGCAGGTGATCAAAATGATTCGCTAATCGATCTGTTCTAAAACAGCTTAACCATTTTGATAGTAGATCTTCATAGCACATTGCTATGCCATTGAGCTGCAACAACTAACGGACGAGACAGATACCCGCTACCAATGGCTGCAAGACAATCAGCGGATACGCTTTGCCATTTGCCCCGCTCGTAACTCACCATTCGGATAGTGGCCGTTCAGTAAGCGCAATTGCTGCAGCGGACTGTTGCTGATGCGGCTTGCCGCTGCCCAACGGGAATAGTTGTCATTGCTACCCACCGTTACAACCTCAATCCGTTGTGCCTCAGCCAGTGATTTTTCATCCTCGCGCAGCGCGTGAAAACTCAACACGGTCTCACGGAAATCAGCATCAAAGTTATTGAAATCACCAGCGGCTTTTGTGGTCGCAAAGAAAATAAACGCCTGTGTTCTTAAATACATCACCGCCACTCTTACTGTCTTGCCCTGTGAAACAGCCAGACCGGTATAACCTTCAAGTCCATGGCTGGAAAGTGGCTCACCATTTTTCAAATCTTTGATATTTAATCGATCACGAATAAATTCAGCGGGAGTTTGTTTGCGATTAAGATCAGACACCCCCATTTCAATTAGCGCCACGCCTTCGGGCGCTATGCCGACCAAACTGCTGGGATTATTCTGGATATGCCAGTTTTGTGGAAAGCTCAGCGCAAACTGCATTTCACCATGGTAGAAATTTCTACCGGAACGAATACCTTGCGACTCGCTATCACCAAAGACCATGCCATCAATGCGTTGTAAATAACGCTCAACACCCTCTTCGCCACCCGCAGAGGTTTTATATTGATCTGCCGCTTTGACGACCTCCTGCAAGCGGGTGTCATTATCAGGATGGCTGGCAAAAATACCATGATATCCCTGATATTCCTGTCCTTGTTTTTTCGCTTCCGCTTCAGCGAACGTTGCCTGGTTTTTCAACACACTGATGACTTCAATCATTGCCTGCGGATTGTAGCCAGAGCGAGCAAGATACTCCGCACCAAGCCGGTCTGACTCAAGTTCATGCTCACGGCCATAGCCACTGAGCAAAGCGCCACCAAACAGATTAAAAAGGTTCTGCGCGCCAGCGGTACGCATCCCCGGAATCAGTATTGCGCCTAATGTGTAACCCAGATTCGCTGCTTGCGCCATACTTTGCTGCCGCACCCCATGCCTTGCGGTGACATGGCCAATTTCGTGCCCCAACACCGCAGCCAGCTCAGCCTCCGAGTTCAGGTACGCCATTAACCCACGGGTGATATAGATATAACCGCCAGGTAAGGCAAACGCATTGATAACTGGCGAATCAAGTACGGTGAAGCGGTAAACCAGATCTTCACGATGGCTGACAACGGCCAGCTTCTGGCCAATATCTTCAACGTAGCGCTGCAACGCTTCATCTTCGTAACGACCGTATTCCTCAATGATCTGCGGGTGATAGGTTCGACCAAGCTCAAGTTCCTTGCTTTCGCTGAACATGACAAAGTCCTGGCCACCGGTAACCGGGTTTTGCGCACAGCCCGACAACAGCCCCAGAAACAACAAAGCCCCTGTCAAATGACAGAGGCTTTTAGCGATGCGATTGATGATTTTCATCAGTAACTCTGAGGGATTACCCGAAAATTTACTTTCCGTATTTTTGACGGAATTTGTCAACACGGCCGGCGCTATCAAGCATTTTTTGCTTGCCGGTATAAAATGGATGGCATTCTGAGCACACATCCAGCGACAGGTCATTGCCACGTGTTGAACGGGTTTTGAAACTGTTACCACAGCTACAGGTAACATTAATTTCGCTATATTCTGGATGGATATCCGCTTTCATATCTGTTCTCGCCAATAATGATGTTTGTCTGGAAAAACACGTTTTTATGTTTGCCAATTTTGAACCGTGTAATTTTACTGATTAGACTGCTTTTCAGCAAGTCCTTATTACTATTTATCCTCACCGATTTTTTCTGCCACCAGCATAGCCCTGTTTCGCCAGCCGTGCTCTGTATCGCCCAGTAACGCTTCTTCCCGGTAAACCCTTGGGAGGAGAGTTGAAAACAAGTCTAGCAGTTCATTGTCGTTGAGTAAAAACTGCGGATTTTTCGGTCCGTCATTACCCCGTTTGAGCCGACAAAACGTCTGATAAAACAACAACCCTCCCGGCTTCAACGCTTTAGTAATATAAGAACATAAGCCGCGATTCAAAAAATGGCTTACTACAATCACATCAAAACTGGCCGAAGCAGGAGGAGCGACGGTCACATCTCGCTGCTGTGTTACCAACTTCAGCCGACGCCGCTCAGCTTCAATCAATAATTTCACCAGTGCAGCATCACTAATATCCCAGGCCTGTGTCTGCAAACCCCGTTCCGCCAGCAACAGCGCATTCGCCCCCAAACCACTGGCAAGATCCAGTGCTTCCCCATGTTTTGGCAATAAGTGCTGATTTTGTTGTAATACCAGTGCAGGCAACGGGTAGTTTGCTGTCTCAGCCTGATAATGGCGGTTCCAGTGTTGTCGCCTTTCAGACATCTTATCTGCGCCAGAATGCTGGTGTCAGCACCACCAGCAAGGTAAAGATTTCAAGTCGTCCCAAAAGCATGGCAACACATAGAATCCACTTGGAAGTGGCATTGATCTCGCTGAAATTTGGGCCGACGCCAGCAAGGCCTGGGCCGAGATTATTCAAGCAAGCCGTGACCGCCGAAAAGGAGGTGACGACATCCAGACCAGTAGCCATCAACAATAAATGCATAATACTGAAACAAAAAACATACAAGGCAAAAAAGCCCCAAACCGCGCCAACCACTTTCGAGGGCAGGGCTTTGCCATTAACCTTAATGGCAAACACCGCGTTAGGATGAATTAAGCGTAATACCTCACGATAACCCTGCTTAAATAACAACATCACCCGGATAACCTTCATCCCGCCTCCCGTGGAAAAGGCGCACCCCCCGATATAGCTGGTCATCAGCAACAATATAGGGAGAAATCCTGGCCACAGGTAATAATCTGTCGTGGTAAAGCCCGCTGTCGTGCCGATGGAAACGGCCTGAAAAACACCATGATGACCCGCCACCCAGCCATTATCAAAGGTTCCGGTGAAATACAGATAACCACAGGTAATCAGGGAAATAACAAACATAATGCCCAAAAACACTTTTAATTCTGAATCGCGTAAGTAGTGCATCAGACTGCGATGTCGCCAGGCAAGAAAATGTAACGAAAAATTCATCGCCGCGATCAACATGACAGCAACAGCAATCATTTCAATTGCTGCACTGTTGAAAAAGCCCATACTGGCATCATGAGTCGAAAAGCCGCCCAGGGCAACGGTGGAGAAACTATGCCCAATTGCATCAAACCAGCCCATACCGGCCCAGTAATATGCTATCGCGCAGAATATTGTCAGGCTAAGGTAAATGTACCAAAGCGCTTTGGCGGTTTCTGTAATGCGGGGAGTCAGCTTGGCATCTTTCATTGGCCCCGGCATTTCAGCCCGGTACAGTTGCATGCCGCCAACGCCTAATAACGGCAAAATCGCCACCGCCAATACCACAATTCCCATTCCGCCAAGCCACTGCAAAAACTGACGGTAAAACAACACCGCCCGAGGCAAGGAATCCAGCCCTACCAGTACTGTGGCACCCGTTGTCGTCAAACCTGACATTGACTCAAACACCGCATCGGTAATGGTCATTTGTGGAGATTCGGTCAAATAAAAAGGTAATGCACCAGAAAGCCCTAACGAGATCCAGAACATGACCACCACGATAAAACCATCGCGGATTTTTAATTCTTTAAGATGCTTTCTCGCCGGCCACCATAACAACGCCCCCACACTGAGCAACAGAAAAAAGGCTGTCAGAAACGCATTGGCCGATCCATCGTCATACCACCAGGACACCAGCACCGGCGGCAGCATCGTCATGCTGAACAAGCTCAGCAAAATTCCCAGAATGCGCTGGATAGTCAATAGTTGCATGACAGCTTATGTACTTTGGCGACCCTGATGTCGCTGATACAAAAGCCTTACCGCCAGTAACAGCAACGCCGTCAGCAGCAATGGCCACTGCCCCCACCTTACGTATGGCGTACTGCCTTCCCGTGGCTGAATCTCGCCGGTAATCACCGCTTGTTCAAACTGCGGACCTTGCACAGCGATATTGCCTTTAAAATCAATAATCGCCGAAACACCATTGGTCGTCACACGCAGGATTGATCTGCCGGTTTCCAGCCCCCGGCTACGTGAAATCTGTAAATGCTGATGTGGGGCAAATGAATCACCATACCAGGCATTATTCGTCGCATTGATTAACAAGGTTGCTGTCGGCAGCCCGGCCCGGACTTCTGACGAAAAGGCATCTTCGTAGCAAATCGACACCCCCACCGGTTGGCCTGCCAGCATCATTTGCGGTTGTTGTATGGTGCCTGGTACAAAAGACGACATCGGTAAATCAAAAAAAGCGATCAGGCCGCGCAAGAACTCAAAGGGTATCTAGTCGCCGAAAGGCACTAGATGACGTTTATGATAAAAAGCCGGGGGCTCTGTCAGACTGACCATGCTGTTGTAATAGTCATTACCGTTATCATCAAGCACCGGCAAGCCCAGGATGATTTCGGTATCATGCGCACGGGCTTCCTGTCCTAACGGTGCAAGATACCCCTCTTCAAGCTGATGATAAAAAGCCGTTGCCGCATTTTCCGGCCAGACAATCACATCAGCATCCCAGTGCTGTCGGCTCAAGTCAGCATACAATTGCAAGGTATTACGCAGCTGCTGCGGGTCCCATTTAATCTCTTGTGGCACATTACCCTGAACCAGGGCCGCGGTTATCGGTTTGCCAGTTGGCTGTGTCCAGGCGACTGACTGCAACAGCCAGGCACCGCCCCAGATAAACAGCGCGACGCCTAAAAATGGCCATTTACGCCGACTGATAAATACAGCCAGACACCCCGCCGTCAGTGCAACCAGCCACGACGCGCCATATACGCCAAGTACCGGAATGATTCCGGCCAGCGGCCCTTCAATTTGTCCGGTGCCAATTTCCAGCCAGGGAAACCCGGTCAGAAACCAGGCTTTAAACCATTCAAACAGCAGCCAGAAAATCGGCAACAGCAAGACATAATCTATCGATGAAATCCGTGGCCCAGTCAGCCGCTTTATCAAAAAGCCGAGTATGGCGGTCATTGCACTGAGCGCAACGACAAACAAGGCTGTCAAAAAACCCGCCAGCAATACGCTCGCCTGGCCAAACACATGGATGGCGACAAACACCCAGGATACGCCAACACCAAACAGCCCGATACCAAACAGCCCGCCTCGCCAGAAAGCCTTACGCGGACAGATATCCTGCCAGCTCAGGAATAAAATCAGCAGGCTTAATACTGCCAGAGGATATAAATGAAAAGGTGCCAGGCTCAGCGGCAGGATAGCGCCGGCAAATAATGCTGCCCAGTTGCCAAACGCGCCTTGCCAGGCCGATTGCCTCACATCAGTCATTCCCAGCTTCGCTGTCACTGACCGCTTCATCCGGTTTTACCACCATACGTAATAAATGAACCCGCCGCTTATCTGCCCGTAGCACAGTGAACTCATACCGATCATCTATGGTGATTTGTTCGCCACGTCCCGGCAAATGACCAAACTTATTAACCACATGACCACCCACGGTATCAAAATCGTCATCGCTCCACTCAGTACCGAAATAGGCATTAAACACGTCAACCATTGTTAACGCTTTGATTATATAAGTACTTTCGTTGCGCTGCTGAATCGGATCATCATCATTATCGACATCGTGCTCATCCTCGATGTCGCCGACGATCTGCTCCAGTACATTTTCAATGGTGATCATCCCGGCTACACCACCATACTCATCAACCACGATAGCCATATGATTTCGTCGGGTGCGCAGTTCACGCAACAGGATGTTCAACCGCTTGGTTTCAGGAATAAACACCACCGGACGTAGCAGTGCTTGCAGATCAAAGTCAAAATCACCATTGCGAACGATCACAGATAACAAATCTTTGGCCAGTAAAATGCCGATCACATTATCCCGATCATCATCAATTACCGGGAAACGTGAATGCGGTGTTGCAGTCACCAGCTTCAATATTTCGACTGGCGATGCATCACGAGAAATCATCACCACCTGGGAACGCGGCGTCATAATGTCACGTGCTTCTATCTGGGATATATTCAGTGCGCCTTCCACAATCGATAGCGCTTCCGTATCGAGAATATGCCGCTCGGAGGCATTGCGCAGTAAGGTAATCAACTGGCCCCGATCTTTTGGTTCCAGCAATAATTTGCTCAGTCGCCGTGCCCAGGAAAGCTGTTTATCAATGCGACGAGGTCGGCCCTCCGCCATTAGTTAACCCTCTGTTCAATATAAGGATTTTCTATGCCAAGCTGTTGCAGAATCTGCACTTCAAGCGCTTCCATTTGTTCGGCTTCATCATCCTCAAGATGATCGTAACCCAATAAATGCAAACAGCCATGCACCAGCAAATGTGCCCAATGCGCCTCAACCATTTTGTTTTGTTCGGCAGCTTCCCGCTCAACCACGGCGACACACAACACCAAATCCCCGAGCAAGCGGGGTGTCAGCGGGATGGGGGATTCAAACGGAAAGGAGAGCACATTGGTTGGCGTATCCTTGCCACGATAAGTGCTGTTTAATTCAGCGCTTTCTGCTTCACTCACCAGCCGGATACTCAGTTCACAGTCTTCGGCAATCTCGGCCAGTGCGGTGCTGGCCCATAAGTGAAATTGCTGCTCGGTAGGGACATCTGCTTCAACCACCTGCTGCACATCAACAATAACGTTCACAGCTTCCGTTCAGCCTTGTCATACGCAAGAATAACTTTTTGGACCAGGGAATGGCGCACCACATCTTTTGCCTGAAAAAACGTAAAGCCAATGCCTTCTACTTCTTTCAGTACTTCAATGGCGTGACGCAAACCGGAGCGCACTGCACCGGGCAAATCAACCTGGGTGATGTCTCCGGTGATCACCGCCGTGGAGTTATATCCCAGACGGGTCAGAAACATTTTCATCTGTTCCGTAGTGGTATTTTGCGCTTCATCCAGAATAATGAATGATTCATTCAGCGTTCGCCCGCGCATATAGGCCAGCGGCGCCACTTCAATCACATTGCGCTCGATCAACTTGGCCACACGCTCAAAGCCCAGCATTTCATATAGCGCATCAAATAACGGTCTTAAGTAAGGGTCCACTTTCTGCGACAGGTCGCCAGGCAAAAAGCCCAGTCGTTCCCCCGCCTCAACCGCCGGCCTGACCAGCACAATACGGCGGGCAAAATCACGTTCCAGCGCCTCAACCGCACAAGCGACGGCCAGATAGGTTTTTCCGGTACCGGCAGGACCAACACCAAAATTAATATCATGCGTCATGATTCGCCGCAGATAGGCTTGCTGGTTTTCGCCACGCGCTTTAACCAGACCACGTTTGGTTTTTATGGTGATTTCTTTTTCTTCGACAAACTCTGTGGCTGCGGTACCGCCTGACTCGCGAATCGCCAGATGCACTTGTTCTGGCGCCAGAACTATCTCCTTGGTATCCGCATAAAGTGCCTGGATGACAGCCTGCACTTCGGCCAGCATTTCCGGCTTGCCGATGATCTGAAATTTACCGCCACGGTTGTTGATTTCAACACCAAAACCTCGCTCCATCATGCGCAGATGTTCATCAAGGTGACCGCAGAGATTGGCCAGGCGCGGGTTATCCGCGGGACTTAATTCGAAGCTTATCGTGTCAACTGTTGCAGTTGCTGTTACCACAAGTTTTGTTCCAGAAAGGAGTTAAAGGATAACGCTATCAGCAACAAGTTCTCCTCGCAAGGAGTTCGTATGTGCTTCTGTTATCCGCACATCGACAAACTTACCAATCAGCGCCAGTTCACCAGGGAAGTTAACCACACGGTTATTTTCAGTACGACCGGCAACTTCTGCGGCATCCCGGTGCGCTGCTCGTTCTACCAGCACCCGCTGTATCGTCCCGACCATGGCCGTACTATATCCATCTTCCAGCTCCCGCAAACGATCCTGCATCAATTGCAAGCGGCGTTTTTTCTCTTCATCAGATACAGAATCATGGAACATCGCAGCAGGGGTGCCTGGACGAGCGCTATAAATAAAGCTGAATGAATGATCAAAACCAATACGGTTAATAAGATCCATCGTCGCCTGAAAA
The DNA here is from genome assembly GCA_947631375.1 of uncultured Methylophaga sp. Taxonomy (GTDB): domain Bacteria; phylum Pseudomonadota; class Gammaproteobacteria; order Nitrosococcales; family Methylophagaceae; genus Methylophaga. The sequence continues at coordinate 8,526 of CANRLD010000007.1, forward strand.
TCTTCTTCAGTTTCATTAGGAAAGCCGACAATAAAATCGCTGGACATGCTCAAATTCGGCCGGATCTTTTTGACTCGTTCAATTTTTTCAACGTATTGCGCCACGCTATGACCACGTTTCATCATCGCCAGAATACGATCCGAGCCGGACTGCACCGGCAAGTGCAGATGATTGACCAGTTCCGGTACTTCGGCGAAGGCTTCGATCAACGAATCCGAAAATTCGACTGGATGCGATGTCGTAAAACGAATACGGTCAATCCCGTCAATTGCAGCGACATAGTGAATCAACAATGCCAGATCAGCTGTTTCATCATCTTCGATGACACCACGATAGGCATTGACATTTTGTCCGAGCAAATTAACTTCGCGTACGCCTTGCGCTGCCAGTTGGCGGATTTCACGTAAAACCGCTCCCAGTGGGCGGCTGACTTCCTCGCCACGGGTATAGGGGACAACACAGAACGTGCAATATTTACTGCACCCTTCCATGATCGACACAAACGCCGTCGGGCCTTCAGCTCTAGGCGCAGGCAAATTATCGAACTTCTCGATTTCCGGAAATGAGATATCAATTTCCGGTTTATTAGTTTTTCTGACCTCATCCAGCATGGTCGGTAAACGATGCAATGTCTGCGGTCCGAAGATTAAATCTACATAGGGCGCGCGCTTGCGGATCGCCTCACCTTCCTGGCTGGCAACACAACCGCCAACCCCAATAACCAGGTGCGGTTTTTTATCTTTCCAGCGTTTCCAGCGTCCGAGTTGATGAAACACTTTCTCCTGTGCCTTTTCGCGAATGGAACAGGTGTTGAGCAGCAATACGTCTGCTTCTTCAGCAATATCGGTAGATTCCAGCTGGTGTGATGCAGCGAGCACCTCGGCCATTTTGTTCGAGTCGTACTCGTTCATCTGGCAACCAAAGGTTCTGATAAAAAGTTTTCCGGCCATAAGATTTGTTAGTGACAAAGGGCGCAAAGCATACGCTTGTTACGCAATTAAGTACAGACAAGTGATTGTTTTTATTAACGCAAACGGCTTGTCATAAAAAACACATTCGCTGTCAAAACAGGACTATTAACAAACACATTCTGCTTTAGCGCGTTGCAGCAAAGCCCGTCGGGATCTGGTAACTCCAGGTTTCTGATAATGGCTGCTGATTTTCATCAACCAGTGCTGCGCGCATTTCGACCACTTTCTGCAGATCGTTGATTTGGACGCGCATAATGACACGCCAGCCCTGTGTGGCTGGATTATACCGCAAATGACTACTCAGAATTTCAGCATGTTCGCTGATACTGATCTGTGTCTCTGGAGGCCGATGTTCACCACGTTGAGTCAACACCGGCCCCTCAAAATCCACTTGCAGCAAAATGGTCTCATCCAGATCACGAATCAAATTGGCCTGTTTTTCTTCGCCAGCCGAACGTAGTGTCTGTCCCACCCAAGCAATACCCGGCTCAAGCAGTGACGGTTCGTCCAGAGTCCAGTGGATACGGTAGGCAATTTCCAGCGGTTCGCCAATGGCCGGTATTTCCTCCGGGATCCAGAAGGCACCGATATTGTCATTGGTTTCGTCAGCAGTTCGGTATTCAACCAGCTTGATCCGACCTTTTCCCCAGTCTCCCTTGGTTTCCACCCAACCACTGGGACGTAAATGATATAAATCGTCCAACTCCTGAAACCGTAAAAACTCCCGGCCACGTTGCAGTAAGCCAAACCCGCGTGGATTGTCCAGCTGCCAGCTGCTAACCGCCACACCATCAGGATTATTTAATGGTCGCCAAATCCACTCCCCGTTACCGGCATGCATCAACAACCCGTTTGAATCGTGGATTTGAGGGCGAAAGTTATGCTGTTCCGGAGGTTGGCGCTGATCGTATAAAAACATACTGGTCAATGTTGCCAGTCCCAGCTCTCTCACCGGCTTGCGTAAATAAATTTTTGCCTCAACATCCAGCAGCGCATCCTCGCCCGGTTGCAGGTCAAACCGGTAAGCACCGGTCGCGCTGGGTGAATCCAGTAACGCATAGATCACCAGATTGTCATCGCCGGGCTCGGGCCGTTCGATCCAGAACTCACGAAATGCTGGAAACTCCTCTTCAACATCATCCGAAACCGCAGTATCTATATTCATACCGCGTCCTGAAAGACCATATACCTGCTGTTTGCCAATAACGCGGAAGTAGCTGGCGCCCAGCACACTCATGATTTCATCAAGTTTATCGGCGTTATTAATCGGATATAAGACGCGAAAGCCGGCATAACCGAGATTCGCCGTCGCTGCTTTATCAAAACTCAAGTCGCCAAAGGTAAAGCGCTGCGGATCGTAATTAATTTCCTGCACACCATCCGGCAAAATCTCGTTTATCTTCACCGGCACCTCAAAGTGCATTCCCTGATGATAAAACGCTAAACGGAAAGGCGTTACTTGATCATGCCAATAAAACTGCTCGGCTATCGGCTGGATCTGCTGATAATCGGCAAACTGCATCTGGCGGAATTCTGGTGGCAGGTTACTGCTTGGCTCACGGTATTCCTGTTGTGCCAGCGCCTGCGCTTTACTGGCGACATCCGTTAACGAGAATGCCTGCGCTGTCGCGGCCATTGCCAATAAACTTGCCGTTATCATGAAGCGGCTAATGAAGATGAGTAGACGTCCAGTGGTGGTGATAGGTGTAAACATGTTATCTCCTTGGATCAGGTGGATATGCCATTGTCATCCAGGCTGGGCATGACCAGATGTTGTTTTGGCTAACAAATGCTTGAGAATTAACTGGCGAACCGGCTGTACTGCATGTTCCTGCGCCCAGATACAGATAACTATGGTCAGCAGTAAAAACAGTGGGTAATACCATAGTGACAAGGTTTGCTCACCTGCCTGTAGCGCACAGCTGCCCCAGCTCTGGAGGCATTCAAACGATAATATCTGCAGTATTTTTTCGCTGCGGGAAAATAAAACGAAGACCGGCACATGCAGTACAAATAATGGCAAGGATGCTGCACCAAGTCGACGAGACCAGCCATCAAGTCGTTTGTTGTCAGGAGATTTTATTAAAGCACATAGATAAATCAGTGCAAGCTGTGCCGGCAGTAGCAAACCGTTATGCAGTAAAAAGTACCAGTAACGCTCCTGTTTGAGTAGCCAGGCGGCCAGCAGAAAACTGCTGACGACAAACATACCGATCAGCATTTTTATCGGCCATTGCAGTGCCTGATGGTTGTCGCGTAGTTGGCGAAACAGGCCGTAACAAACAATACCTGCGAGAAACTCTGGCAGACGAAGAATCGGCATGCGATGCAACATTCCGGTAAACGGCGTACCGTAATCACCATTATAAATTACCCATAATGGCGGGATGAGATACAGCAGCATTAACATCGCGATCCAGCCAATTTTATGCTTTACCCGCAGCAAATATGGCGTTACATAAGGGAAAAACAGATAAAAGAAAAACAAGGTTGAAATTGACCATAATGGTGCATTAAAGGTCAGATAATACGGATTCCACGCCTGCAACATAAAGATTTGTAACAGCAAATTCAGCAGCAACTCGCCATTACTCATATAGTGTTCTATTGATGCCCTGCCGGCGGCACCTAAATCCACATTAGTGTCATACACCACAAACCGCACGGTGGCTTTTACATCATCCGGCGGAATGCCCAGTTTATGAATAATAAGCAACACCGTGAAGGTCAGGAGCAGTGAAAAAATATGTAAGGGATACAGGTTAGAGAAGCGTTTGGTCCAGAAACTGGTAGCCGTTTCTCGTAGCTTGCCGTCATAGCAGTACACATGCGCCAGCAAAAAACCTGACAAGACAAAAAAACAACTGGTAGCAAAAAAGCCCGCACCGAGAATGCTCATTATCCAGTCAATTTTTTGTATTTGCGGATAGTTATGCAGTGTATGAAATATAACGATATACAGACCCAGCAGAAACCTCAGCCATTCCAGGCCGATAAAATGTTCTTTTCCACCCCGCTCTGCGACCGTTTTTTGCCGCATCACTGATTGCTCAGCGCGCTCTGTAGTCACGTAACCGCTCCAGTCATTTTCGGTGCCACCTTTTTCGGCCATGTAGACTTACTTTGCCTGACGATAACTTTTCCGGTACTTCCAAGCCTTCTCACATGCGGGCAACTCATAAAACAGCGCGGCCCTGTCATCACTGCGATTACCATAATCGCTGTAGAAACGTTGACAATATTCCTCACTGCGATCCCATTCGATCACACATTCTGCTGCATACTTTTCACGAATCGGTTTAAGTTTTTCAAATCGTGCTGCTTCACACGCCTCATCGAGTTGACGTTGAATCACTTGCCGATCCTCGGCCAAAGTCAGGCCGCTCACCATTGCCAGAATGATAAAGACTAGTGTCATATCCTTTCTTCTTCTCATATTGAGTCGAACCGTTGATTCAAGTTATTGCAACAGCTGTTATAGCCTCTACAGTGAAATTGGTTTTACCACAGATCTATCCATGTCTGATTAACCATTGTTAAGCGATGTGGATCATCATTCTTCTCGGATAACGTTTCCGTTTCAGGTCACTAGCCCGGCAGCAGTTACCCGACATTTATTAGGAGTTCATCATGCACGTTACTTCTGAAGCAGCAAAAAAAGCAATTGATGGAGCGCTCAAAAAAGCCGAAGCAACCGGCACCCGCATGTGTATTGCGGTGGTTGATTCTGGCGGCGCGCTGAAAGCATTTTATCGAATGGATGATGCGTGGGTTGGCAGTATCGATATTGCTATCAAGAAAGCTCGTACCGCTGTTTATTTTGGTATGCCAAGTGGCGAAATCGGTCAGCTATCGCAACCAGGTAAGCCTTTATATGGCATCGAACATTCCAATGATGGCATGATTACTTTTCCTGGTGGCGTACCCATCGTTGATGATGAAGGCTTTATGTCAGGAGCAATTGGCGTCAGTGGCAGCTCGGTTGAAAATGATAACCTGGTTGCCCGTGCAGGGGTGGAAACCATTGGAGTATGCGATTTACCGGATCATCCATGGAGAACCTAAGAACATAAAATAACCAAAGGAGAGAAAATAATGGGAAGCTCTAAGCTGTTAGGCATTATCTTATTAGTAGTCGGAGTGATTGTATTGCTTTTTGGTTTCAATGCCTCGCAATCACTAGGAGATCAGGTGACGGAAACTCTCACCGGACGTTTCACTGATGAGACTATGTGGTACATCATAGGCGGTACCGTGGCGGTTGTGGTGGGAAGCTTTCTCGCGTTAGGCCGAAAATAATAAAGAAAGAGCCATGTGTCACCACATGGCTCTTCTCAATTACCATCATGTCAGGCGCGTTTTTGTCTGCAGCGCAAACCAAAAAGCTCATCAAGGCAGAGTCACGCCCCCAGAAAGCCGCCAGCATAGACATTTCGCCTAGCGACATTAATTTCTGGGCAAATCCGGCATACACAACATAAAACGGTAATTAGCTATAGTAAAAGTCGGACTTCCAGCTTCCCAAAGTGCCGAGATGGGAATAGATGATGCAGATAAACCTCGCAATATTTCCGCTGTCTGTTAGGCTTTCCTTCATTTTTTCATTACTCCCGACTCTCCCGGAGCAATTTCGATGACTGAACAAACCTTTATCAAAGGCAAAGATCGCGATCTGGAATCCAGCATCGTCACCATGCAGGCAAAATTAGCCGCGTTTGGTTTTGACATCGAAGAAGCTTCCTGGTTGAACCCGGTGAGCCATGTTTACTCGGTACATCTTCGTGATAAAACCTGTCCGCTGATGTTTACCAACGGTAAAGGCAGCAGTAAAAAAGCCTGCCTTGCCAGCGCCTTGGGCGAATATTTCGAACGTCTCAGTTGTAATTACTTCTTCGCTGACTTTTATCTGGGCGAACAGCACAGCAATAGCGAGTTTGTGCATTATCCGGATGAACGCTGGTTTGCTATTGATGGCGATGAAATGCCGGCGGGATTGATGAATGAATCACTGTGGAATTACTTTGATCCCCAGCAGGAGCTGCTGCCTGAAAACCTGATTGATACCAATTCCGGCAATATCCGGCGTGGTATTTGCGCTCTGCCATACCAGCAGTTACGCGGCGGTGAAACCTGTTACATTCCGGTCAATATCATCGGCAATATTTTTGTCAGCAATGGTATGTCTGCTGGCAACACGCAAAATGAAGCGCGGGTTCAGGGTTTATCGGAAATATTTGAACGCTATGTAAAAAGTAAAATCATTGCCGAAGGGATTTGCCTGCCTCTGGTTCCGCAAGCCGTTTTAAATCGCTATCCGCACATTCAGCAAGCACTGCAGGAATTGCGCAATCATGGTTATCACCTGCGGGTTGCTGATGCCTCGCTGGGTGGTCAGTTTCCGGTGACGTCGGTGACCTTGATTAACCCTGCGGATGGTTCTGTTTTTGCCTCATTCGGTGCCCACCCCAGTTTCGAGGTTGCACTGGAACGCACGGTCACTGAACTATTGCAGGGTCGCAAGCTGGATCAACTGGATGTATTTCACCCGCCAACCTTTGATCTGGATGAAGTCGCTTCACCGCAAAATCTGGAAATGCACTTTATTGATTCCAGCGGCTATATCTCCAACGATTTCTTTCGTGAAACAGCAGACTATGCTTTTGTTGACTGGGATTATGGCGATTCCACCGCCGATGAATTCACCTTTTTGACCGACAAAATCCACGCGATGGGCTTCGACATCTATATCGCCGACTACCAGCATCTGGATGTTTATGCCTGTCGTATTCTGGTTCCAGGCATGTCTGATATCTATCCGGTCGAAGATTTGGTGTGGGATAACAATAACGAAGGTGCCTTGTTTCGCGAAGGTTTTTTGACGCTACAGCAGGGTAATCCGCAACAATGGCGAACGCTGCTCAATCATCTGGATGAAAACGGCTATAACGATCAAACATTAGCCGCAGCCTTTATTGGACTGGCTGCCGACCCCGGCACCTTATGGGCGGAAATCCGTCTTGGAGAAATCAAGGCGATGCTATGCCTGGCGTTACAGGATGAAGCGGCGCTTGACTGGATTGACTGGTGTTTGGCATTGGATCAGGCCAGCGAACACACCATTCGTCATTATCGTTGCCTGAAAGCCTTACTGGAAATCAAGTGGGATGCACAACGCGATTATGCTGAATATCGTAACGGTCTGGCACTCATGTATGGCCAGCAGAATGTTGATGATGGCATTGAAATCGTCGAGGGAAGAAAACGCTTCCATAACCTGCATTGCCCTGGACTCAGTCTTGAAGGCTTTCAGCGGCATAATGCCTTACTGGCAGGTTATGAAAAATTGCAGCAAGCGAAACGTCATCATTGGCGCAACAAGGCGTAGGTCGCACAGTTTCGGCAAACCTGCCGGCTCTTTATGTGATGACAGGATGTTAACTTTCTACGGTTTCATCCAGCAACCATTCACGCCAGATCGCCAGTAACAATGCCATTAATACTGGACCGATGAAAAGCCCGACAAAGCCCATGGTGGTAACCCCACCAATCAGTCCAAAAAAGGTTAACAAAAATGGCAGCTTGATCGGCCCGCCGATCAGGTTTGGGCGTATTGTCTTGTCAACAATAAACAACTCAATCGATCCCCAAAGAAATAAACCAAGCCCCGCCAGTGGATTGCCACTGCCAACCAGATAAAGTGAGACCAACGTAAACGCCAGTGGCGCGCCTCCCGGTATAAGCGCCATAAAACCGGTAATAACGCCCAGCGTCACCGCCGATGGCACACCAGCTATCCAGTACGCAACCCCCAGCACAACGCCTTCACCTATCGCAATCACCCCCATCCCCAGCACCGTCGCACTGATGGTTGTCGGTACCATCCGTGAAAACCGGTTCCAACGTCTCGGCAAAATATTCTCACCGATACGATCTATCTGAGCGACCAGAGTATGGCCATCCTTAAAGACAAAAAACAGGGTAAGCAACATAAATAATAAGGCCAATGCCAGCGAAAAGATCTCCGTCCCCATCGTCATCACTAAACGCGAGATATTGCCAAGATGCTCACCACTAAAAAACTGGACAATTTCACTGACTGCTTGTGGATAATTCAGATATTCATTCCAGGTTTCAGCAACACTGGGGCCAAATAATGGCAACGCAGATATCCAGCCCGGCGCACTTATTCCATGCCGGTTTGCCTCGACCAACCAGTCAATCCAGATTCTGGTTTCATTCAAGACAAAGGAAAAACCAAGCACCAGTGGAACGATCAATACCGTTAGCACCAGCATAATTGCGATAGCGGCAGCTAAGGGATGAATAAAGCGACACCACTTTAACAACCGTTGATATAACGGCCAGCTGGCAAAGGCAATAATAAGGGCGGCCAGAACCGGCACGATAAAGCTATGAAAAAAATAGATCCCCGCAGCGATAATTAGAAACATGAGCCAGCGAACAGCATTATGCGGCGTCAGGATGAGCTCTGATGATGATTTCATATCCGAAATGTTTGTCCAATTCTGGTAACGGTAAACGAGAAGCTACTTAGTCTTTCCACGCTGGCGAATGTATTCTGACAAGCAGTCTGACCATGAGTTCTGTCGCAGCAATCACAGGGGCAAGCCGCACCATCTCCTTTTGAAAGGATAAATTTTCTACCCAAGGTTATTGTCAATTCGTCAGCAATCCGAGCGCCAAGGATAGAGTATTTTTTTCGCGACATAAACTGTTTTCCAGTGATGGCCGGACGGCTCTGCGAAGGATTTTTTCTGCTTTTCATTCGGCAACGCATATGCTTATTGGCATCTCTCCAGCAAGCTAACCGCACTTGATGAAGTGGATGCTGAACGCTTTAAATACGCATTGGGGAAGACGCAAATACAGTGGATAAACGCTGTTACAGTAGCGGGATGAGTGATAACAGCCTCGCGTCATGTCGAAAACAACATCGCGAAGCAGTCATTATTTATTGTGTGGCCAGAGCTAGCGATAAACTCCGAAAAGCCAGCAGCGTTGCCGGTTCACCTTCTCAGTTACTGTCCCACATCACATCGGCATCAGCAGCAATAGCAGCCTGCAGCAAATTAATTAAGGGTAACGCTCGCTGTGCCAGTCCGGGTTTAAATTCACCATCTTCCGGATCCTGTTCGGCCTGCTCGCTGGACGCCACTGCTGTTTGCAATTTCGATAATGCCGCGGGCAACTGCTGTGGTTGGAGTGCGCCAGGAATGGCACCACTATGGCCCATAATATCCAGCATGTTTTTGGCCACATCACCAAACATGATGATATCCGCATACGCTTTTGTGCTGAAGGTCACCAGCATGTGATTCTCCTATCATTTCTGTCAGATAATTCGACTGATTATCGGCGCTCTATGGTCGTTTCATACTGCGGACTGACTAACCGAGGGTCGCCTTCATTCAGACAGAGAAACGTTACATCGTAAAAATGCTTCATCTGTTGTCGCTTCAGCGTTTTGGTTACCAACAGCTCTTTTCCTTGATTGGCACAATACGCCCCGGCCTGATCCAGCACCGACGCTTTTGCCGTAGAAGCATTTACATGATCTGCCGATACGGTATAGGTGTCCGGGCCGATTTTTTTAACGCCAGATGTTTTCACTGCGCAGGCAGTAAGCAACACCATGCCTGCTAAACTGATAATTAACGTCATCATTTTCATAGTGCTGTTCTCCGCTCATTAATTAATAGCAGCTGCCATAGCCGATGATTGTCGGCCCGGTTTGCTAACGTCAGCAACAACCTCAGTTAATACCGCTTAAGGTAACGCCGAAAACAGTATAAAACCTGCAAACCCGGTCAGCATCACACTGGAAAAACGGTTAAACAGTGTCATGTTTTTTCGGCCAGCAGCCGAGCCAACAAGATAGCCAAATACAATCCAGCTAAAACCAACAGCGGTGATACAGGTCGCCAGCATCACAAAATACCAATGGATATGAGCATGGCCGATCGGAATAAGTGTTAGCGCAAAAATAAACGCTTTAGGGTTTAAAAACGTCACAATAACGATTTTTTTAAAGGTGATAATTTCAGCGCTGGCAACACTATCGGCAGCGCGTCGCCACATCGTTACCGCCAGATACGTTACATAGCCACCTACGGCAACCGCCAGAATACGCTCCACATAAGGCGTTTGCTGCAACATCGGTTCAAACAGCAACAAAATCAACGTGATAGCACTGAAATAACCGATTATTTCGCCAAGCAACAAGGGCAAGGAACGGCGTATTCCAAGCATCGCTCCAGAGGTCCAGAGCAAGGTGTTGGTCGGCCCCGGCGTAAACAGCAAAATCAGGATGGCAAATACAAATAATGTCGGACTGGTCATTTGGCTATGATAAAGGATTAACGAGCCGCTGTAAGCGCATAAACCAACCAGTCAGCAAGCTATCTGCCCGCAATCAGCCGGTAACACGAACCTCGAACAGTGCTAATGATAAAACTCAACGTAAAACAGCACCTGCCCCACCGGTTTAACCTGATGCAATACGGTTGGTTCAACCACACCAAAGGTATCAACATCAAGCTCAATCTCTTCAAATGGCTGATGAATGGTGTAGCGCAGCCTGCCATCCAGCACCACAATCTTGGCCCACACACCGTCTTTGGTCTGGTGATTATTCAATAAGCCAGTGGGGATCGTATTTTCGTTAAACACTGGTGTACGTTTATATGCAACGACATTGCCTGGTAGTGATTTCATAATCTTTACTCTTCACCTCCGATTTAAAGCGCTATGCCTATCATTACGTCTTGCTACCCGCGCTGCGGGCTGTAGTGACCCGTTTCGCTAATCATGAGACTAACCCAACTGTATTGCAGTTTCTGCCTTGCTTTCAGTCTTCCAGCCCCACGCCGGCACCATGCATTATTTTGCTGTATCCGTTGTCGTCAGCACCTCTGCCACCCGCTGTTGAAGCATTGGCAGCACACACTGTTCAAACCACGGATTACGCTGTAACCAATGGTAATTTCGAGGACTGGGATGCGGCAAAGCAATAGTGTGCGGCCAGGTTTTGCGCCAGTTACCAACATGCTCGGTCACGGTCATTTTTTTGTCAGCAAAATGATAGGCCTGCGCATATTGGCCAATAACCAATGTCAGTTGCAGGTTTTTCAAATGGGACAAAAGGGTTTCGCGCCATGCCGGCGAACACTCTGGTCGTGGCGGTAGATCGCCAGATTTCCCCGCTCCCGGATAACAAAATCCCATCGGCAAAATGGCAATCTGCTTTTCGTCATAAAACACATCTGCGGAGATACCAAGCCATGATCGCAGCCGTTCACCACTGGGATCATTAAACGGTATACCGGTTTCATGGACTTTTCTGCCCGGCGCCTGGCTCGCTATCAGGATACGAGCTGATGGATGAATCTGCACAACCGGTCGCGGACCACACGGTAAAAATTCAGCACAAATATGACAAGCGCGTACCTCAGTGAGCAGTGACGCTATATCGCTCATCTTGCAGGGTGATTTCCCGACAGCAAAAACGCCTGCCACAGCGTGATCAGCTGGAATGGCGTACCGGGAAAACCAATGATCATCACATCTCCTTCTTTTAGTGCTTCACACTTTCAGCCATTATCTAAGCACTGATAAATACTATTTTAACGTGACATATTTTTCCGCGGCTGGCGTTAACTGACATTAACCAAGATCGCTGATATTTTTACTCAGTTGTAACCTAGCAGAGCGACTACTTCTTTAACGGTATTGACTGAATGATGAAGTTTGGCTTTTTCAGCACGATTCAAGTTGAGCTCAACGATTTTTTCCACACCGTTGCATCCCAAAATGACAGGTAACCCAATAAATAAATCCGTGTAACCATATTCGCCCTGCGTATAAACAACGCTGGGAATGAGCCGCTTTTGATCTTTCAAAATCGATTCAACAGTCTGGGCGATGGCCGCAGCAGCGGCGTAATAACTACTATAGCCCAACAAACTCACGATCTCTCCGCCGCCATGTGCTGTGCGATGAATGATTTCCTGCAGACGTTTTTCGCTGATCAAATCCAGAATTGGAATACCGGAAATAGTCGTGTGTGTAGGTAATGGCACCATCGCATCGCCATGACCACCAATCACCAGACCATTTACATCTTTAACACTAACGCCCAACTCCATTGCGATAAACGCCTTATAACGTGTGGTGTCCAATGCTCCTGCCTGACCGATGATGCGTTCATTATGAAAGCCGGTGATTGCTTTCACCACATGACACATGGCTTCAATCGGGTTAGTCACAACAATCACGATGCTATTGGGCGCATAGTGTTTAATATGCTCTGCCGCCTGCTCCATCACCACCTGATTGATTTTGATTAACTCATCACGACTAGGATATTTACCGGTTTCAGGATCTTTACGCCGTGGCACGCCAGCAGACACCACCACAATATTGGCATCAGCAATGATTTCAGGATGATTACTGCCGGTAATCTTCGCATCAAACCCCGCTGCCGGACCGGACTGCATTAAATCCAGCGCCTTGCCTTCAGCCATTTGCCCATTGATATCAAATAACGCTAAGTCACCCAACTCCTTTTGTGCTAACCAGTGGGCCGTGGTGGCACCGACATTGCCAGCACCATAGAGAGCAATTTTGTTTTGCACGTGGTCTCCTTGCTTTATCAGGACAGTTTTGGCTTTAACCCCACTATCTTATTGGAATTATTAGCTAACAGGTCAGGTTCAAAAGTCAGGTGTGATGACACCTTTTGCCATCCAGCATAAACGAAATCTATATCAGGGAGTTTCGTTTATCTGCTTGCTACCAGTCAGTGCAATACCACCAGAAGCACCGCCAGCGTCATTTCCACCACCTTTACCACCAGCTCCACCGTTTCGTTTATTGTTACCGCCAGCAATAACACGTACAGGACCCTGATCAGGAACTACAATACCTGCCGAAATGGGTGTTAAATCCAGAGATTGACGAATAAAATTACGCAGTGACACCACCAGTGCGGCCGTTTCGATATTTTTCCCCGCCACCATATCGTTCGCAGCCTGCGCAGCCAGCCGAACCTGTTCTTCTGTGCCCAGTAAAACAGTATCTGACAGTGCTGCTTCAACTGCATCGCGGAGTCCGCTTCCCACTACTATCAAGAAAG
>CANRLD010000008.1 GCA_947631375.1 uncultured Methylophaga sp.
TCAAATTAACTTCCTGACCAGCGAAGCGGCCAGTAACAAACACCGTTTTTTCCATAAACTGAGCGCCAAACTCAAAAGCTGGCTACGAAAACGTAAAGTGAAGAAAGCCTGACAATGTCTTATCTTCAGGATCCCCGTGTCCTGTTTGCAGCGGAACGCACTCTGCTCGCCTGGAACCGTACAGGTCTAACGTTCATTATGTCGGGGTTTTTGATTGAACGTTCAGGCTTATTAATCAAAATGCTGGCTGTCGAACACAACGATTTCAGTACCACCGTCACCTTTCTCGTCGGTCTGGCGTTTATTCTGCTTGGCAGCTTTTCAACTGTTTATGCTGCCAGACAGTTCCAGCGGGCGCTGAAAACATTGGGGAAAACGGAATTTCCAGAAGGTTACCGGACGCAATGGGGAGCAGTGGTAAGCCTGATTGTTGCATTCTTGGGCTGTTTGCTGGCCGTTGGCCTGCTAATCAATCACAATTGAGTCTACTTTCATGTCCAAATGGCTATTACTGAGCATTGCAATTCTGGCGGAAGTGTTTGGCACCAGCTTTCTCAAAGCGTCCGAGGGCTTTACCCGTGTATGGCCTTCCATTGCGGTGGTGGTTGGTTACCTTGCATCTTTTTACTTTTTGGCGCTGTCGTTAAAAGTCATTCCTGTCGGTATTGCTTATGCTATTTGGGCAGGCGTTGGCGTCGTATTAATCGCCTGTATCGGCTGGATGATATTCGGTCAGAAACTTGATACGGCAGCGATTATTGGTATTGCAATGATATTGGGAGGGGTTGTCGTGCTCAATCTGTTTTCCAACAGCATAAATCATTGATTTTCAACATAGTTAACGTTACTCATTCAATTCGCCCGACAAAGGGCAAAACAACTTATGGATGACATTATGAATTCGTCGGACATCGCGCAAAAAAAACCTGTTAATGGCCCGCTAATGGATGCAAACCAGTTGGGGGTCGCATTACGTTATGTGTTTGCCGGACGGCTCTCTTTGCCCGGCGGTCATTTACCCCAGCAAGGGCATGCCGTACCTGAAAACTTTGTCGGCGTGGGGGTCACAACGTCTGACGATCCAGCGGTCGATGACTATATTCTGCAACAACTTCAAGCCTTAGAGCTGAAACAGGTTCGTCTGGACTTTACTTATGGCGATGAGGGCGGGCCAGTCAATCGTTTACTGGAACGGCTGCTGGCAACGGATATTCAGGTATTACTGCACTTGGTGCAGCCCTTCAATGAAGCGCAACAAATGAGAACCGGCAGCGCCCAGCTCCGCTGGCGTGACTTTGTGCAAACCGCTGCCAGCCGCTTTGGTTCGCGGGTCAGTGCCATTGAAATTGGCTCAACCAGCAACCGCCGTCATTGGGCTGGATATGACACCGAATGCTTTTTTAATGCCTGGCAAATTGCTTATGAAGAAATAAAATCGCGGGGCATCAAACTGGCCGGACCCAATATTTCAGATTTTGAACCGCTGCATAATATCGCGGTGCTGACGCGACTGCGCCGCCTCAACCAGCTGCCTGACATTCATACCAATAATTTGTTCAGTGAGCGCGTCACTGAACCAGAGCGCTTTGATCACCGTATTTTCGGCACCAGACTAGCGATGCGGTTAAAAGTCAATCTGGTCAAAAAAGCACGGATCCTGAAAAAAATCACCAGCGATTTCGGGGTTAACGAGTTTATTTCACCCGCGGCCTTTTGGACACTGCCGCGCATCCGGCGGGTGCTGATACACGGTGAACAAAAGCAGGCTGACTATCTGACGCGCTATTTCACTTTACTGGCAGCATCTGGCGCGATGCACCAGGCATACTGGGGACCTTTTATCTGCCATCGTGAGGGACTGATTGATGATGGCTATGAGACATACCCTGATTTGGAGCGTATCACCCATTACCGCTCTGTTCTCGGGCAACGTGAAGACTTCCGTCTGCGCCCTGCTTTCTACGCAATGCAAAACTTTAATCGCCTGATTCCCGGCAGTCGCTATGAGGGACCATTAGCAACAACCGAAGGCATAGAAGTCCACGCATTTCGTCAAGAGACTAAATTAATCCATGTATTGTGGACCATCAACGGTCAGGCGATGCCGCTACATGCTTTATATGCTCCAGCACAACTGGATAATGTCGATGTTCTCAGCCGTGATGGTGCCGCCATTACCGATATGCCTGAATTTGTCACCGAGTCACCGATTTTTCTATGCTGGCCCACTAGCGCACAAATCGAACTCAAAGCTAGTCCGGATCCGCGTCAGCGGGTTTCTGTTTACCGGCATGCTCCTGGAAAAAATGTATATGCCTTTGAACAAGATGGCTGGAAAGGCCTGTTAATCGCCGAAAATGCTGAGCAGGCAGTCTTACTGAGACAAAAACTGCATCCAAACTTCTTGCCCCTAGCGACTGAGCAGACAACCTTACGCAAAGCCCGAAATATCATCTGGCGTGCTGACGATCTGCTGGACAAACCCGTCGTTATCAAAACTCCCTTGCGCATGCCGCCACATAAGCGATTACTGGATAAGTTCAAGCCCTGTAAGTCCAAACGCAGCTGGAATGCGGCTGCCGAACTTCAGCGTCGGGGTATTTCGACAGCGCAGCCAATCGCCTACTTTGAACGCCCTAATGACGACACCTTGGTAGGAAACTATTACTTGTGTGAGCTGGTTGATTATGATTTCAGCGCGCGCGACGTGCTCAGCGCATTTAGTGACGGCGCAACCGAATACCAGGGCATTAAGGATGAAGATTTATACCAGCAGTTAAGCCGCTTTTTACTGGAGCTGCATGGTCGCGGCGTCTTTTTCAGGGATCTGGCTGGCGGCAATATCCTGATCAAAAAGCAGGTAAATGGCCAGCTGGGTTTCACCTTGATTGATATCAATCGCGCACGTTTTTTCAATCGTAATGCCAGTTTGAGTGAGCGTTTGTCAGACTTGACACGCATTTGTAACAAGCTGCATTGGCCCGGTCGGGAAAAGCTGGTCGGTCATTACCTGCAACATACCAAATACAAGCTGCCATTTAATTTCCGCTGCCGTTTGCCGTTTTACCTCTACGATTTTAAAGTCCGGTTCAAACGGCGCTATGGCCGCAAGGCAATTACCCGCCTTATCAATAGGTTACGTGGAAAAAACTGAAAGCAGTAGTGTTTACATGCTGGCAACCAGGCGTAGCGTAAATCGCTGCGCCATGCCTTGGGCTGCCGCAATAATACGGAGAAAAGCATTACTTTTCTTAGCCTGAAAACATCGCTGCTGCAGTTTAACGTGCGGGCATTTTTCCTGCCCGCATTATGCTGATACAATAGCCCGCAAAACAGTCACTTTTTGTTCTGGCTGACATCTTATATTGCCTTACAATTTGTGCCATCATAAGTGGCCTGTTCAAAGGCACCTAATTTATTCCCTAATGATCTAAAATAAATGCTGTCTTAACCGTATGCGTATGACAGCAGCTGTTAGTGCGTTTGTGGATTTGTTGAATGGAGTTTATTGTGAAAACACAACCCGACATTATTATCTCTGAACTGGATCACGCGCGGATCGAGAGCTTGCTGGAAAGCTCCGCCTCGGTACCGTTCAATATCAGAGACGCTTTGGAAACTGAACTGGATCGCGCCGAACTGGTTGCGCCTGAAAACATGCCGACAAATGTCGTTACCATGAATTCACAGGTCAAGTTTTCAGTCATCTCTACTGGCGCAACCTTTTCCCTGAAACTGGTTTACCCCAAGGATATGGATGACTCTGGCCGTACCATTTCCATTCTGGCGCCTGTTGGCAGTGCCATGCTGGGCCTGAAAGAAGGCGATGAAATTAACTGGCCGGATGGTAAAGGCGGCATACTGCAAGTCAGAATCGAAGCAGTAGAGTTTCAACCAGAACGAGCAGGTGAACTACACCGATAGCACGGGATATCAACTCGGAGCGGAAAATGTATAAAAAATGGTTTATTGGGTTATCGACGCTACTGTTCATTGCATGCAGCTCTGAACAACAAGATGTCAGATCGCTGATTACTGAACATTTTCCAGTCAGCTACAGTGGCACTCTCCCCTGTGCTGACTGTCCGGGGATTGATTATCGCCTGAACCTGTTTGCTGATCACAGCTATTATCTGCAAATGCATTACCAAGAGTCAGGCGATGCATCGACTTTTTATCAGCTTGGTCAGTGGACACAGCAGGACGATCAACTGACCTTGCTTTCTGATGAACCACAGCAAACTGCCTTTCATATTGAAAACAACAACACACTGAACCTGCTTGATCAGCAGCTCCAGCCTATTAACAGCCCGCTGAATTATCAATTGCAACGTGATGCCTCGTTCCAGCCGGTCTATCCAGCTAAGCAATTTCATGGCATGTATCGTTATATGGCCGATAGCGGCATCTTTGAAGAGTGCCTGACCGGTCAGCGCTGGTTTGTTGCTCAGGAAGCGGATAATCGCGCCCTGGAAACGCTCTATCTGGAATATGCCGATGACGCCAATAATGCCCTGCTTGCAGAAGTCACCGGCAGCCTGGAATCACGCCCCAACAGCGATACTGGCGTGATGCAGCCGACCTTGATTGTTAGCCAGGCTGAACATATCTGGCCGGGTGAAAGCTGTGGCCAACTGGGGTACAACGAAAATTTGCTCAATACCTACTGGAAATTGACCCGTTTGCACGATGAGCCAATCGAAGGAAGCGATCAACAGCGTGAGCCGGCTCTGGTTTTAGCCAGTGAAGAACAACGCCTGTCAGGCTCTGATGGTTGCAATCGCATTATGGGCAGCTTCCAACTGAAGGAAGACAAGCTTAAATTCAGTCATATCGCCAGCACTATGATGGCCTGTGCAGAGGGGATGGAAACGGCGCAGCAAATCCATTTTATGCTGGAAAAAGTACGCTACTGGCAGATTGAAGGCCTGCACCTTGAACTGATGGATGCCGATGGAGGGGTGATGGCGCGTTTTGAAGCGGTACACCTGCGCTAGCGATGCAACGGGTCTTTAGTGGTTTAACCATTCTGGAAGCCCATATCGTCGCCGGTTTGCTGGAAAACCACGGCCTTACCACCCATGTTGCTGGACATTATCTGCAAGGCGCTGTTGGCGAACTGCCGGCCAGCGATTTTGCGCACGTGTTTGTCGATGATGACGATGTGGCAATCGCCGAAACGCTCATCGCAGATTACGAAAGCGGCAAATTTGCCAGCTCAGCGTCTGACTGACGCGGCAAAATACTCTCTGGCCTGCGCCACATCAAGGTGAATTTGCGCGATCAGCCGCTGCAAATCAGCAAACTTCTGTTCATCGCGTAACTTTTTCAGGAAATAGACTTGTACATGTTCACCGTAAATATCCCGATTAAAATCAAACAAATGCACTTCTAGCAAGGCTTTATCGCTGCCCGAAACGGTCGGTCTGACACCAACATTGGCCACCCCGTTGATCGGCTCGCCATCAATCCCATACAACTGCACCGCGTACACGCCGGTCAATGGCACCTGGGCACGAAGTAAATAGATATTCGCTGTCGGAAAGCCCATTTTGCGACCACGTTTCTCACCGTGGGCTACCCGGCCACTCATCCGGTATGGCTTGCCCAGTAATTTTTCTGCTGTCGCCAAATCGCCGTTCCGCAACGCTTCACGGATCCGGGTACTACTGACCCGTTTCGCCTCAATGGCAAACGTATGCATATTGATCACCTGAAAGCCTTGCTGCTCTCCGGCCTGTTGCAGCAAGGCAAAATCACCTTGTCGGTCTTTGCCAAATCTGAAATCATCACCGACAACCAGATACCGTACTTTTAACCCCTCCACCAGCAGCTTCTGAATAAAGGTATCGGCTTGCATCTGTGCCAGCTGCTGGTTAAATCGCAGCACACAGAGTTTCTGGATTGAATAGGCGCGTAGCGCTTCGACTTTTTCGCGAAATCGCGATAATCTGGCCGGCGACTGCTCAAGTGAAAAATATTCAAATGGTTGTGGTTCAAAAATAATCACAACAGCTGGCAAGCCAAGCATATCGGCTTTCATTGCCAGTTGACCCAACACAGCCTGATGTCCGAGATGGACGCCATCAAAATTGCCAATCGTTGCCACACAGCCATGTGCAGGGTCAGGAAGATTGTAGAGTCCCCGGATAATTTTCGGCATGGATGCTTCAATGTGTAAAGAAAGTGCAACAGATTAACGAGAAATTCGTAAACATTCCAGCGGGCACGTCCACGCCGATTCACTTATAATGTCTCGCTAACACGAGATTTGTACAGAGGCCAATCATGGTGGCAAAACGCAAGAAACTGGATTATGAGGCGGCTGTCAGCGAACTGGAGTCGCTGGTCGAACGCCTTGAACAAGGCGATATCAGCCTTGAAGATTCGCTCAAACTCTATGAACGTGGTGTCTTGCTGGCGCGTGATTGTCAAGAGGCACTGCAGGCCGCCGAACAGAAAGTACAAATGCTCATTCAACAATCCGGTCAGTCTGAACTGGTAGAGTGTGATTCTGATCCTGAGGCATCGTGACACACAACTTTTCGCTTATTGACTGGATGACAGCACGACAACAGCGGGTTCATTCAGCCTTGCACCAACGCCTTTCTGATACCCCTGATCTGGCCGCTCCCCGTTTAGCCGACGCAATGCGTTATGCCACATTAAATGGTGGCAAACGCTTGCGGGCAATGCTGGTATACGGCGCTGGTGAAATTTTCAATGCCGATGAGGAGGCGCTTGATACCGCCGCCGCTGCGGTTGAAATGATCCACGCTTACTCACTGGTTCACGATGATATGCCAATGATGGATGACGATGATCTGCGGCGTGGTAAACCAACCTGTCATAAAGCATACGATGAAGCGACAGCGCTGCTGGTGGGTGACGCTCTGCAAAGCATGGCGTTTGAATGTCTTTGCGATACTGCCCTGCCCGCCAGTCAACAAATCATGATGATCAAAACACTGGCCAACGCTGCCGGCCTCACAGGAATGGCGGGCGGACAGGCTATCGATCTGGCATCTGTTGGCAAACAGATGGTTCAGGCGGATCTGCAGGCCATGCATCAATTAAAAACCGGCGCACTGATTCGGGCCAGTGTCGCCCTGGGCGCATATTGTGGACAAGACTATAGCGCGCAGGATTTACAGCATCTTGATAATTACGCTGCCGCCATTGGGCTAGCATTTCAGGTGCAGGACGATGTTCTGGATGTAATTGCCGATACCGATACACTGGGTAAACAACAAGGCGCTGATATTGCCAGAAACAAACCCACGTATCCGGCACTTATGGGAATGGGGGCAGCGCAACAGAAAGCGCAATCACTTATCACAGATGCATTGGCCACCTTGGATAACCTGGACAACCCCTGCCAGGCGTTGCGTGCATTGGCGATGTTCGTCGTGCAACGAACTTTTTAATCACGCTGATTCAACATGACAAGCTTACTTTTGCAAATCGACTCCCCCGCCCAGCTGCGCAAACTGGATCGCAAACAATTGCCACAACTGGCCGGTGAGATCCGTGAGTTAATTATCGATAAAATCCAACAGACTGGTGGCCATATTTCATCAAACCTTGGGGTTATCGAACTGACACTGGCGTTACATTATGTGTTCAATACGCCCGAAGACCGACTGATATGGGACGTAGGACACCAAAGTTACGCGCATAAAATTCTCACCGGCCGCCGTGACCAACTGCACACCATGCGCCAGCCGGGTGGACTTTCCGGCTTTCCTAAACGTAGTGAAAGTGAATACGACAGTTTTGGCGTCGGCCATTCCAGTACCTCTATCAGCGCGGCACTTGGCATGACCATCGCCGCCGCTGCAAATGGTGACTCCCGGCGCTGCGTCGCGATTATCGGTGACGGTGCGCTAACAGCAGGACAAGCCTATGAAGCACTGGCACATGCCGGTGATTTGAATGCCGATATGTTGGTTGTGCTTAATGACAATGAAATGTCGATCTCCCGCAATGTCGGCGGTATGGCGAATTATCTTGCCCGACTACTGTCAGGACGCTTCTACCGCTCAGCACGCGAAAGCAGTAAAAAAGTACTGGAAAAAATCCCTCCCGCCTGGGAGTTTGCCCGCCGTACCGAAGAGCATGTGAAAGGGATGATGGTACCCGGTACCTTATTCGAGGAAATGGGCTTTAACTATATCGGCCCTATTGACGGTCACGATCTGGATACGCTGATTACCACATTGAGTAATCTACGCTACAGCAAAGGTGCACAATTTCTGCATATTGTGACCAAAAAAGGTAAGGGCTTTGAGCCTGCTGAACAACAACCTTGCAAATATCATGGTGTCAGCCCGGCCAACAGCAAAAAAACAGGCCCCACCTTCACCCAGGTTTTCGGTGACTGGCTATGTGACATGGGCGCCGATTCAGAAGATTTGATAGCCATCACTCCTGCCATGTGTGAAGGTTCCGGCCTCAATGCGTTTGCCGAACGGTTTCCGGATCGCTATTTTGATGTCGGGATTGCTGAGCAACATGCCGTCACGCTTGCCGCAGGCATGGCCTGTGAAGGCAAAAAGCCGGTTGTCGCCATTTACTCCACCTTCCTGCAGCGGGCTTATGATCAGCTGATTCATGATGTTGCCTTGCAAAACCTGTCCGTTCTGTTTGCTATCGATCGCGCTGGACTTGTCGGTGCAGATGGTGCAACCCATGCCGGCAGTTTTGATCTGAGCTATTTGCGTTGTATTCCAAACATGCTGGTTATGGTTCCCAGTGATGAAAATGAATGTCGGCAAATGCTGACCACGGGGTTTCATCACGATGGCCCGGCAGCAGTGCGTTATCCCCGCGGCTGTGGAAATGGCACGCTGGTAACGCACCAGCTGGACAGTTTGCCTATTGGAAAAGCCCAGCCTCGACGCCAAGGGCAAAAAACCGCTATTCTGGCATTCGGTACCCTGCTGCATGATGCCTTGAAGGCCGCTGAACAGCTTGATGCAACCGTGATAAACATGCGCTTTGTCAAACCACTCGACACAGCAATGCTCGATGAGATTGCCGCCAACCATGAGCTGATTATCACTATCGAAGAAAATGCGGTAATGGGCGGTGCAGGCAGCGCCGTCAATGAATATTTTCAGCAACAAGGTATCCTGACAAATGTGATCATGCTCGGATTGCCAGACACCTTCATCGATCATGGCGAGCATGGTCAAATGTTAAGTGATTGCGGTTTGGATACGAATGGTATTGTCGATACTGTCAATCGGTTTTTTGCATGTTAATAGCCTGTTCGATAGGCTAATTCCTGAGTATAATAGTCAACATTATGAGCGCCACCTATACCTTAAAAATTATGGCTGATTTTGCTTCTGCCCACACCTTGCGGGATTATCCCGGGGATTGTAAGCGGATGCATGGTCATAACTGGAAACTCGAAGTCGACGTGACGGCCATTGCACTTAATCAACATGGCATGGGGATGGATTTTAAAGCCATTAAAACCGCCACCCGTGAGTTGGCAAAAACACTCGACCACCGTTACCTGAATGATATCCCCCCGTTTGATGAAATTAATCCTACGGCGGAAAACATCGCCCGTTTTTTTTACCAGCGGCTGAGTAATACATTGAACACCGACACAGCCAAAGTTTCGGGCGTCACGGTCTGGGAAACGGATCGTGCCTGCGTAAAATATAGTGAGGACTAATCCCAATCATGACTGAACAAAATAAACCTGTGTCAGCAGCAGAAATCGAAGATGTTCAGAACATCAAAGATAAACGCCACATTGCTATTGATAAAGTTGGTATCAAGGACATCCGCCATCCTGTCGTGGTCAGTGACCGCACAACAGGTGAGCAACACACCATCGCTAATTTCAACATGTACGTGAACCTGCCGCACCAGTTCAAAGGTACCCACATGTCACGTTTCGTTGAAATCCTCAATCAGCATGAGCGTGAAATTACCGTTAAATCATTCCATACCATGCTGGGCGAAATGACTGAGCGTCTGGATGCCGAATCTGGTTATATCGAGATGAGCTTCCCCTACTTTGTAAACAAGGAAGCACCTATCTCAAAAGTTCGCAGTCTGATGGATTACCAGGTCTCTTTTATCGGCGAGATTGTCGGTAAAAAAACCAGCATGACAGTCAAGGTCATCGTTCCTGTCACCAGTCTATGCCCCTGCTCCAAGAACATTTCTGACTATGGTGCGCATAACCAGCGCTCACACGTCACACTGACAGTTAAAACCGACAGTTTTATCTGGATTGAGGATTTGATTGACCTGGTCGAAGACGAAGCTTCCTGCCAAATCTACGGCTTATTGAAACGTCCGGATGAGAAATACGTTACTGAACATGCTTATGACAATCCGAAATTTGTCGAAGATATGGTGCGTGATGTTGCTGCGCGTCTCAATGCAGACGAACGCATTAACGCGTATATTGTTGAATCCGAAAACTTTGAATCCATCCATAATCATTCAGCTTATGCATTGATTAGCAAAGGTTTTGACTAAGCTCATATACTAGCCGGTAGTACATGCTCCGATAAAGACAAGCCTCCGATGCATCACTGGCAGCGGAGGCTTTTTTACATTCAGACTGTATGTCTACGGGCATCCGCCTATTTCAGTTTCAGCATCCAAGAAAATGTGTGAAGTGGGCATCTTTTACGTACTCGCAAAACAGGTAAAAACCTACTGGGATGATGTTGTATATTTCAAGGCACTTCTAGCGTTGCTCACGTTTACTTTCCAGCCCGCTAATACCAGTTACAAATGATTTAAACTGACAATTGTCGTAGATTACTTGTTTGACGGCCTACGATGTCGCGCAAATATTGCAAGCCAGTTGGAATGCATACATTCCGCTCTGCGCCGCTGAGCTACAACTAAATCATTAATGAGATTTATATAACCATGACTTGTGCTTCTTTTCCCACAGTAACTGGCGTCATTCTCGCGGGTGGAATGGCACGCCGGATGAATGGGCAGGATAAAGGTCTGCTCGAACATCAAGGGCAGCCATTACTCCAGCACGCACTGGCGCGTTTAGCTCCCCAGGTTGACCACTTACTGATCAATGCCAACCGTAATATTGATCGCTATCAAGCCTTTGGTTATCCCGTTGTCAGCGACACGCTAGCAGACTTTCAGGGACCATTGGCCGGTATTCTTGCTGCCTTGCAGGCCATGCAGGCCATGCAAACCGATTATCTGCTGACCGTGCCCTGTGATTGTCCTGATCTCAGCCCGCATCTTCGTCGACGCATGCTGGAAACCTTGCTGGCGACCGGTAAAACGATCGCGATTGCCCATGATGGCGAGCGTCGCCAGCCTGTTTTTTGCCTGATTTCCCGGCAATTGACCACAGATCTGGCACAGTTCCTGACAACAGGAGCGCGCAAAACCGAACAATGGCTGACCCGCCACGATTATGTTGAAGTGGATTTTTCTGATCAGCCGGCAAATTTCATCAATATAAATACGCCCCAGGAGCTGAAGGCTTCCGTACCTGTTGCACCACTACCTGTGCTGGGTATTGCTGCATTCAGCGGTACCGGCAAAACCACCTTGCTGAAAAAATTGATCCCGCAACTGACCGCCAGCGGGCTGCGGGTTGCCGTTATCAAACATGCACATCACCGCTTTGATATTGATAAACCCGGTAAGGACAGCTATGAAATCCGTGAAGCAGGCGCCAGTCAGGTTGTCGTTTCTTCCAGCCGGTTATTGGCTTTGATGCAGACGTTCCCGACACCGCAAAGTGAACCTTCATTGCAGGCTTGCCTGGATCGGCTGGATATGCAACAGCTGGATCTTATTCTGGTGGAAGGCTTTAAACACGGCGCTATTCCAAAACTGGAGCTGCATCGCCCTGCGCTAGGTCATCCTCTGCTATTTCCTGAGGATCAGCAGGTTCTTGCCATCGCCAGCGATGCACCTTTAGCAAAAGCCGACACAATACCTGTACTGGATTTGAATGATGTCGGTAAAATAGTCGAATTTATTCAATCATTTATCTATCAGCATTCTTCATGACAGCATTTACAGACATAGACAGTTGCGCGACCGCCGAATCCCCTGCTGTGTTACGGGTTGAAGAGGCGCGTACCGCCATTTTGCAGCACATTGAGACCGTTTCGGGCTGGCACAAACTTGCATTGCGCGATGCGCTGAACCGGGTGCTGTTTACAGAGGTGATTGCCCCGCACAATGTCCCGGCACACAATAATTCCGCAATGGATGGCTATGCCGTTCGCAGCGAGGATTTCGTTGCAGAGCGTACTGTATTACAGCAAGTCGGCAGTGCTTTTGCCGGCACACCATTTATTGGTGACGTTTCAGCGGGACAATGTGTACGCATCATGACTGGCGCCGTCTTACCTGCGGGTTGTGACAGTGTCATCATGCAGGAGCAAACCGAAACAGATAACGACCAAATCATTTGCCATGGTGAGATCAAGGCCGGGCAGAATATTCGGCTGATCGGCGAAGATCTGCGTGCCGGCGATACAGTATTGTCCGCTGGAAAACGTTTGACACCGGCAGATCTCGGCCTGCTCGCCTCTATCGGACAAGCAGAAGTAACGGTTTATCGTCAGCCCCGCGTAGCTTTTTTTTCCACTGGCGACGAACTGCGCTCACTGGGCGAGCCACTGACGCCCGGCGATGTCTACGACAGTAATCGCTATACCTTATTTGCCATGCTCAACCGATTGGGGGTCGATATTATTGATATGGGCGTTATCACCGACTCACCAGAAGCGTTACGTCACGCTTTGTTACAGGCCAGCAATGACGCAGATGTGGTGATCACCTCCGGCGGCGTTTCGGTCGGTGAGGCGGACTATATCAAGCAGCTGCTTGCTGAGCTGGGTGAAGTGCATTTCTGGAAAATTGCCATGAAACCAGGAAGGCCGCTGGCTTATGGAAAAATTGCTGATGCGCACTTCTTTGGTTTACCGGGTAACCCGGTTTCAGTGATGGTGACGTTTTATCAATTTGTCCAACCGGCATTACACAAGCTGGCGGGGACAGCCGTTCAGGAGCCACTACAATTACAGGTTGTGGCAGCCGAAACCATCCGCAAACGTCCTGGCCGCTTTGAATTTCAGCGTGGCCTGCTGCGCCATAATGCCGCCAATCAGCTGGAAGTGACTATCAGCAGCGAACAAGGCTCCGGTATTTTGCATTCCATGAGCCATGCCAACTGCTTTATTTTACTCGATGAAGAATGTGACGGCGTCGCGGCTGGCGATCTTGTTACTGTCCAACCTTTTGCAGGTCTGATCTAATGTCTGAAAACTTACTGAAACAACAACACGAACTCAACAAGTTGCGAAAACGGCTACGACGACAGGTCGGCCAGGCGATTGCTGATTACGACATGATCCAGGATGGCGATAAAGTCATGGTCTGTCTATCAGGCGGAAAAGACAGTTACACAATGCTGGATATTTTGCTGAATCTGCGCGATCACGCGCCAATCAATTTTGAACTGATTGCAGTCAATCTGGATCAGAAACAACCCGGTTTCCCTGAAGAAGTATTGCCGAATTACCTGCGACAGCTCGACGTGCCTTTTCATATCATCGAAAAAGACACTTACAGCATTGTGCAGGAAGTCGTACCGGAGGGGAAAACCACTTGTGGTATTTGCTCCAGATTACGGCGCGGTTCGTTATATGGTTATGCACGCCAGCACGGCATCACCAAGATTGCATTAGGTCATCATCGCGACGATATTATCGAAACGCTGTTTCTCAATATGTTCTACGGCAGCAAAATCAAGGCAATGCCGCCGAAACTGTTAAGTGACGACAAAACCAACATCGTGATCCGCCCGCTGTGTTACGTCAAGGAAGCCGATATAAGCCGTTATTCTGAAGCCAGGGCCTTTCCCATCATCCCCTGCAATTTGTGTGGCTCTCAGGAGAACCTGCAGCGTCAAGTGATTAAGCAAATGCTGCAGGGCTGGGAGCAACAGCACCCTGGTCGTCTCGAAAATATATTCCGCAGCCTGCAGAATATTGCCCCGTCACAGTTGGCCGATCAACAACTGTTTGATTTTGCCGGGCTGGAGCAGTTACGAACCATGCCGACCGGAGATGAAGACAGCGCTTTTGATGATCAGATGTCCCCAGCGCTGGCACGTATGTGAATATTTTCATCTACATTGTCGAAGAGTTATTCACTTTCAGCGCGATCGTTACAGTGCTGTTACAACAAGCATCGCTAAGTCATTGAATGTGGTGTGCCTGCCAATAACTTTATGATTTTATTATTGTTTTGAATTTGGTTAAAAATTGACCATTTTGACCAGCACTGTTACAGATTAACGACTTAGCGAGTTTCACAAACATTAACCACAGACTTATCCACAGAAAATGTGAGTAACTCGCTAAGCTGTTGATTGTCACTTTCAAGTCTCTGACTTACTTAATAACCGGGGTAAAATCTTCGGCAAACTCTAGGGCATTGCCATCTGGATCACGGCAGAAAAAAGCGGCTCTGCCCGACTTGCTACGAGAAAATTCCACCCCGGCCTGCTCCAGCCGTTCGGCCAGCTGGTCCAGATTTTCAACCAGTAATGCCACATGGCGATCTCGTCCACCATGTGCTGGACGCCCTTCGACAGCGTCAGGATTCGGTAATACCATTAAATGTAGCTGCTGCTTATTATCCAGATCCAGCCAGGCGCCGTCATAGGCAAAATCAGGACGGTTTGGATTTAATGGAATCTGCAAAACATCGCAGTAAAACGTCAGTGATGTGGGTAAATCCGCCACCAGAAAGCTGGCATGCGCGATAGATTTAATCATGGTAAATTCCTGCAAATTAAAAAAGTAAAACATGGTTCCGGCACGCTGGCAAACCAGCAGGACAGCAAGCAGTAACCGGCTTGAGCCGTGATACAGTCTGCTCTATAACCATACGCAGCGATGCTTATAACACGGCTGTGCCTGACACGTTATAATAAATAGATTTTTCACTCGGCGATGCGTATCTATGAACCCAGACCTAGCCTTATTACAGCCCTATCCTTTCGAAAAACTAGCCGAGTTGCAACAAAATTGTCAGCCACCCAAAACGTTAGTACCGATTTCGCTAGCCATTGGTGAACCCAAACATCCCACCCCTGGTTTTATCACTGAGGCGGTGATTAATCACCTACATGGTCTGTCTGTTTATCCTACGACAGCAGGCAGCATCGAGCTACGCCATACTATCGCCAATTGGCTGGAACAGCGGTTTCAACTGGCCGGACATATTGATTCACAAACACAAATCCTGCCAGTCAACGGTACTCGCGAAGCATTGTTTTCATTTGCACAAGCCGTTATTGACCGCCGCGAATCGCCGCTAGTGGTGATGCCAAACCCGTTTTATCAGATTTATGAAGGCGCAGCGTTACTGGCAGGGGCGCAACCCTACTTGCTCGACTGCACTGACGAAAATGGTTTTTTACCGGATTTTGATGCTGTCCCCGCCAGCGTCTGGGCACGCTGCCAGTTATTATATCTGTGCAGCCCTGGTAACCCCACAGGCGCGGTGATTAACGCCGAGATACTGACCCGACTGATTCAGTTGGCGCATGAATATAACTTCATCATTGCGGCTGACGAGTGCTATTCGGAAATCTACTTTGATGAGGCATTGCCACCCGTTGGTTTATTGCAGGCAGCCGTCGCTGCTGGTTATACAGATTTGAGTCGCTGTGTGGTTTTTCACAGTTTGTCCAAGCGCTCTAATGCGCCAGGCTTACGCAGCGGTTTTGTTGCCGGCGATGCTAAAATCATCAGCGCTTTCCTGCGTTACCGCACCTATCATGGCTGTGCGATGCCACCGGCCACACAATCCGCCTCAATCGCTGCCTGGTCAGATGAAGCACACGTAGCACATAATCGCCAGCTATATCGTGACAAATTTGACGCTGTTTTGGAGATCCTGTCACCCATCATGGATGTCAGTCAGCCGGATGCCGGGTTTTACTTGTGGGCAAAAACACCGATTGCCGACACGGATTTTTCCCGGGACCTGTTTGAGCAATATAACGTTAATGTCCTGCCCGGACGTTTTCTGGCGCGAGACACCAAGATCGGTAACCCAGGCCTTAACCGGATCCGCATGGCACTGGTGGCCCCCCAGGATGAATGCGTCGAAGCCGCGATGCGCATCCGCGATTACATTGAATCCTTGTCTTAATTAATATGGAGAAACGAATGAGCGATATTCAACAGATTATCGACACTGCTTTTGAACAACGTACAGAAATCACACCGGCCAATGCCGACATAACAGTGCGGAATGCTGTGAATGAAGCCCTCACTCTGCTCGACACAGGCAGAGCCCGTGTTGCTGAAAAACATAATGGCGACTGGGTGGTCAACCAATGGCTGAAAAAGGCCGTCTTGTTGTCGTTCCGCCTGAATAATAATCGGCCAATATCCGGCGGTGAAACCCAATACTTTGATAAAGTCGAGCCTAAATTTGCCAGCTATACCGAGGCAGACTTCAATACCGCAGGAGTGCGTATTGTTCCTCCCGCAACGGCACGGCACGGTTCTTATATCGCTCCCGGTGTGGTCTTGATGCCATCTTATGTAAACATAGGAGCGTATGTTGATTCCGGCACTATGGTTGACACCTGGGCAACGGTCGGTAGCTGTGCACAGATTGGCAAGAATGTTCACTTGTCGGGCGGTGTTGGTATTGGTGGTGTGTTGGAACCGTTGCAGGCAGGCCCTACCATCATTGAAGACAACTGTTTTATCGGTGCGCGTTCTGAGGTAGTTGAAGGCGTTATCGTTGAAGAAGGCTCGGTGATCTCAATGGGCGTTTACCTTGGGCAAAGCACAAAAATATTTAACAGGATGACCGGTGAAATCAGCTACGGACGCATTCCTGCCGGCTCTGTTGTCGTCTCTGGCAATCTGCCGTCTAAAGATGGTAGCTACAGCCTGTATTGCGCCGTTATCGTCAAGCAGGTAGATGAGAAAACCCGTGGCAAAGTTGGCATCAATGAATTGTTGCGTGATATTTAAGACGTTCAACACAACGGTAGCAATGCTATGACGTTGTTACCGTTGTACTGCGCCATAACATGGTGTTAAACAAGATAGTGCAAACTGAATTGATATGTTATATCATTTCAGTCACTTCCCCATTCCGAGGGTACTTTCAAACTGAAATGGTCGTGTAATGAAGCTGTTTGGTATTAAAAATTGTGACACCGTCAGAAAAGCGCGACGTTGGTTCGACGAGCAGAACATTGCTTACCAGTTCCACGATCTTCGTGCAGATGATCTGAATGACGCCACCATCCAGCGCTGGCTGCAATCGATCAGTTGGGAACAGTTACTCAACAAACGCGGTACCACCTGGCGACAACTGGATGATCCACGTAAAGAAAGTCTCGATAAAGACACCGCCATCGCCTTGATGCTTGCGCATCCCACCCTTATCAAACGCCCGGTCATCGAAGACAAGTCTGGTGTGTCGACAGGTTTCAATGAAGCTGACTTTCAGACGCGTTATGCAAAATAGCCTTTCCGAAACCGCTCGACTCGCTATTGCGTTAATTCAGCGTGATAGTGTCACACCGGCAGATAAAGGGTGCCAAACCATGCTGGCAGAGCGACTTGCCAATAACGGCTTCACAGCCGAGCAGCTGCGGTTTGCGGATGTGGATAATCTCTGGTGCCGCCGTGGCAGCGATGGTCCACTGTTTGTATTTGCCGGTCATACCGATGTTGTCCCGACAGGTCCGTTGGATAAGTGGACGCATGCGCCTTTTACTGCCACCGTAGACAACGGCATCTTATTTGGGCGTGGCGCTGCCGATATGAAAGGCAGTATTGCCGCGATGGTAACCGCGTGCGAGCGCTTTATTGCTGCTTACCCGCAACACAAAGGCAGTATTGCATTTTTGCTAACCAGTGACGAAGAAGGCCCGGCAACCAACGGCACGGTGAAAGTGATTGAAACGCTGCAAGCCCGCCAGGAAAAGATTGACTGGTGTGTTGTCGGTGAGCCCACCAGCACCGAGCGGGTCGCAGATGTTGTCAAAAATGGTCGTCGCGGCTCCTTAAATGGTCATCTTACTGTTATCGGCAAACAGGGCCACATTGCCTACCCGCATCTCGCAAACAACCCGATCCACCAGCTTGCGCCTGCATTGGCAGAGCTTTGTGCTATCGAATGGGATCAGGGCAACCAGGACTTCCCGCCAACCAGTTTTCAGGTATCCAACCTGACCAGCGGCACTGGCGCAACCAATATTATCCCTGGCACGGTGGAGATGTTGTTTAACTTTCGCTATTCCACCGAAGTTACCCATGACACACTTCAGCAACAGGTCGAAGCCATTCTGGATAAACATCATGTCGAATATCAGCTGAACTGGACATTATCAGGAAAGCCTTTTCGCACGGCGAGCGGTAAGTTACTGGAGTCGGTGCAAGCCGCAATCAAACAGGTCACGGGTTACGAAACCACCTTGTCCACCTCGGGCGGAACATCGGATGGGCGTTTTATTGCACCAACCGGCGCACAGGTCATTGAACTTGGCCCACTAAATGCCACGATTCATCAGATTGACGAACAGGTTGCTGTTGCCGATCTGGACACCCTGTCTTTGATTTATCAGCAATTGCTGATTGAACTGCTGGTGAACTAGAGCGTTATGTCCTATCGGTATTCCCGGCATCTGATATGGCTGTTGGCGGTCATCGTACTGCTCATCCAGACTATGGCTGTCTGGCATGATGCCGAACACGCTTTTCATGACCATATTGCCCTGTGTGATCAGCTAAACAGCGTCAGCCACACTCCTTCTATTACCTTAAACAACTCGCTGAATATCCAGCTTCGCCAGCCATATCTTCAACTGATTGTTGCTGCTGTTGTTTCCGGCCGTTTTGGCAATACTTACCACTCTCTTACTATTCGCGGGCCTCCCATTTTCTCATAGCGTTTCACTTTGATTACGTCGCACTCCGCTTTGGAGGACGACTGCTGATATCTGCTATGAGGATTATTCGTGATGAATAAAAAACCACTTGCAGTGCTGCTTACTGCGGCACTCTCCCCTATGGCTTCGGTCGTGTTTGCTGCTGAAGCTCCTGTTGATATACCACGCCTGGTGGTCACTTCTGATCCATTAGGCAACCGCACAGCCGATGAGCTGATACAACCGGTAACGTTACTGAGCGGCAAAGAGCTGGATAAAAAACGTGCCGGCACCCTTGGCGAAACGCTGGATGGTATGCCCGGCGTGCACAATGCCGACTTTGGTCAAGGTGTAGGTCGGCCGGTAATTCGGGGCTTACAAGGGTCGCGGGTGCAAATTCTCGATGATGGTTTATCGACCGGCGATATTTCCGGTGAAGGTGCCGATCATGCTATCGCGCTTGATCCGAGCCGTGCTGAACAAATTGAAGTCTTCCGTGGCCCTTCTACCCTGCTGTATGGCAGTGGTGCCGCAGGCGGTGTGGTTAACGTTCGCAGCCAACGTTTTAACCCGGAGTTTGGTGATGAGGTACGGGTACAAGGTGATTTAGCCTACGGCTACAATGGCGACGAGCGCCGTGGTCGCCTGGGGCTGGAGTTACCAGCCACCGACAATCTTGTGTTTCGTGCCGATATTTCAGGTCATCAAGCCAATGACTTCGATATCAATGGCTATCAGCAGCGCGATAGTCGAGACGGCCGTCGTAATAAACTGAATAACAGCGAAATCGAGAATCACAACCATGCTTTAAGTGCCGTTTATGCGGATGACTGGGGATTCGTTGGTCTAGGTTACAGCTTCTTTGACAGCCGTTATGAAATCCCCACTGTGCTGACAGGCGAGCATGAGGAAGAACTTGAGTTTATTCGTGCCAAACAGGATCGTTTTGATCTGCGCAGTGAATTCAATAACCCTGTTGCCGGTTTTGAAACGGCTCGCTTCAAACTGGCCCATACCCGGTATCGTCAGCAGGAAATCGGCGATGTCTACGACGATGGCCTGTTTGAAGAACGTGAAACACATGCCTCGTTCAAAAACAAAGAAACCGAGTTTCGTCTGGAAATGGTTCACGATCCAATCGGATTGTGGCAAGGCGTTGTCGGTCTGCAATTCAATGATCGCGAATTCAGCTCTACCGCGCACGATGACGGGCATGATCACGGCCATGGGCATGGGCACTCACACGGTGATTTCTATATTCGTAATAATGACACACGAACCTGGGGGCTGTTCGTACTGGAAGAACGGCCGACCAATTTTGGTCGCATCGAATTAGCCGCGCGGGTGGAGCATGTTCGCTCAACTCCCGAAGCATTGCATTCCGGCCACCACTTGCATCTGGAAAGCGATTATCAGGGAAGCCACGCGCTGGATCAGGATGCAGACTTAAGCAATCGTAGCTTTACGCCGTTTAGCCTGTCGGCTGGCACTATTATCGAAATCGATAACACACATCATCTGCGGCTGGCATTGACGCGATCACAGCGTGCACCGTCACCTGAGCAACTGTATGCTTTTGGTTATCATCATGCGGCTGGCACAGTAGAAGTCGGCGATCCCACGTTGAACAAAGAAACCTACACTAACTTTGAAGTGGGGTTTGATCGCCATCAAGGGGCGCTACGCTATGATGTCACCGCATTTTTCAACCATGTTAAAGACTTTGTTTATCTCAATTCGCGGCTGGATGACAATGGAAATATCCTACTGGCTGAAGATCACCTGAATGATCATCTTTTGTTTAATGAGCAGACAAATGCACGACTTTACGGCATTGAATTTGCGTCGGTTGCCGACGTGATTGAAGGGCCGGTGCCTTTGAGTGTGCGTTTTTCTGGCGACTATGTTCGCGGAAAATTAACCGATGGTGGGGACATTCCAAGAATGTCACCGATGCGTCTGGGCATTGGACTGGATACTGCTTATCAAAATGTCAGCTTTAGCCTGGATTATCAACGTGTCTTCAAGCAAAACAAGACCGCGGCGTTTGAATCAAACACCAGTGGTTACAATCTGTTGTCCGCAGATGTTATCTGGTCACCTTCGCAGCTGAAAAGCACGCAATTCTTTCTCAAAGGGGTGAATCTGCTGAATGAGGAAGGTCGCCGTCATACCAGCTTTCGCAAAGATACTGCGCCGATTGTCGGTCGCACCATCTATGCCGGTATACGCGTCGACTTCGGTGGATAACAGCAGTTATTTTCTGCAATCAACATCAGGCCCGGCAGCTGCTGGGCCTTTTTCACTTGAGTGTTACGGCCAGCTAGCTGCACGCACTGACTGCTGTCAGTTTGTTG
>CANRLD010000009.1 GCA_947631375.1 uncultured Methylophaga sp.
CGTGCTCTATCAACCACTGTTGTAATTGTGAATTTGTCGTAATAGCGAGGTTGGCTTCAATTTCAGCGCGATCACAGCCATGGCGGATCATGCTGGAGTCAGCGCGATCTCCCAGAACCAGTCCGAGCGCATCGACAAGAATGGACTTACCTGCACCCGTCTCGCCAGTGAGGGATGTCATGCCCGGTTTAAATGTTAAAGCCAAATCCTCCACCACCGCCAGTTGGCGTACAGTCAACGCAGTCAGCATGTCAGTTTTCGGCCCCATTCAAGTTTGGCTCGCAAAATCGAGTAATGATCATGATCTTCAAGATGTAACAGATCGATGCGGTTCGGGTGGCGCTGGATGCGGATAGTGTCGCCGGGCCCTAACAGGTGTCCTGGCCGACCGTCGCAGGTGACAAGGGCTGATGTGCTGTTTTTTTCACTTAGTGTGATGTCAATAATACTGCTGGCAGCAACGACCAACGGACGGTTACTGAGGGTGTGGGGACAGACTGAGGCTAATACGAGTGCGTCGAGATCTACATCAAGAATGGGGCCACCCGCCGACATCGCATAAGCCGTTGAGCCGGTCGGGGTCGCTATAACCAGACCATCCGCTCGCTGACTGTTTAAAAACCGACCATTAATATGCGTTTCAAACTCAATCATGTGCAGGCCCTGATGTGAGTGCACTACGACATCATTCATGGCAATACTGATCGGCTGTTCAGCTTTATTTAAATGAGCTTGTAATAAAAAACGATTGTCATGGCGGTATTGGCCATCGAGAATACGACTGAGTTGTTTTTCAAGGTTTTTCAGGGTGACATCGGCCAGAAAGCCTAATCGACCAACATTAATACCCACCACGGGTATGTCGAAGCCGGCAAGTGCGCGAGCGGCTGACAGCATGGTGCCATCACCGCCAATTGCAACGGTTAGATCACAACTGGCAGGAAATTCGGCAATAGAAATCACTTCCAGATCCGGCAGAAAACGCATTGGTTCATTAGAAAAAATCTGTAATCCACGTGTCTGCAGAAATTTATTGACCTGAATAACGGCAGTTTCCACGACAGGATCATCTTTGCGGATAAACAGACCGATACGCTTAAATGGATTATTCATTGATGAATGACACTTAGGTTAATCAAAAGTAGTCCATTGATGGTAATGGTTTTGTTGTCAAATCCAAAGCAAAATTGATTGCGTGATAAAAACTCGCCGAACGCTACTATCACAGTAACGCATAGATGTTAGAATATACGGATTTAATCCAACCCATTAATAACGAGGACACCTAATGGCGACTGAACGTACATTGTCAATTATCAAACCAGATGCGGTAGCAAAAAATGTTATCGGAGAAATTTACTCACGATTCGAAAAAGCAGGCCTGTCTGTTGTTGCTGCGCGGATGGTACACCTGTCGCAACAGCAAGCCGAAGGCTTCTATGCCGAACACAAGGAACGTCCATTTTTTGCGGATCTGGTCAGTTTTATGACTTCTGGTCCAGTAATGATTCAGGTGCTGGAAGGTGAAGCGGCTGTGATTAAACACCGGGATCTGATGGGGGCAACCAACCCTGCAGATGCAGCTCCAGGAACGATTCGTGCTGATTTCGCGCAAAGTATTGATGAAAATGCTGTGCATGGTTCAGACTCGGCCGAAAGTGCTGCACGTGAGATTGCCTACTTCTTCACCGACGATCAATTGT
This sequence comes from uncultured Methylophaga sp., assembly GCA_947631375.1. Taxonomy (GTDB): domain Bacteria; phylum Pseudomonadota; class Gammaproteobacteria; order Nitrosococcales; family Methylophagaceae; genus Methylophaga. Next base: position 1,704 of record CANRLD010000009.1, read on the forward strand.
GCGCACGCACCCGTTAATTTTTTCATAACCTAATGACCACTGCATTGACCAATTTACTTGGTTTGGACCTGAAAGGTCTGGAAGGGTTTTTCGCCGAAATAGGTGAGAAACCCTTTCGTGCACGTCAGTTATTACAATGGATTCACCAGTATCGCGTCACTGATTTTGCGTTGATGAGCAATTTAAGCAAGACGTTACGTGAAAAACTTGCGCAGATTGCAGAAATCCGGGTGCCTGAAGTATTGCATGAGCATATTTCAAAAGATGGCACAAGAAAGTGGATCATCAAAATGGATGGAGACAATGCAATTGAAACCGTCTTTATTCCAGAGAATGGCCGTGGAACATTGTGTGTGTCATCGCAAGTTGGTTGCGCCCTGACATGCACGTTTTGTTCAACAGGACAACAGGGATTTAACCGTAATTTAAGTTCAGCCGAGATCATCGCTCAGTTATGGATCGCCAACGAAGCCTTGGGCAAGGATCCAAAAGGTCATCGCGTGGTGACCAATGTGGTCATGATGGGAATGGGCGAACCGTTAGCCAATTACAACAATGTGATTGCCGCGATGAACTTGATGCGTGACGATAATGGTTATGGTATTTCGTGGCGCCGCTTGACACTGAGTACGTCAGGAATGGTGCCAATGATTGATCGCCTGAAACAAGACTGTCATGTCAGTCTGGCGATTTCGTTGCACGCTGCCAATGATACGTTGCGCAGCGAAATTATCCCGTTAAATGATAAATATCCGATAGCCGAATTACTGGCGGCGTGTAAACGTTATGTTTCGGGCGAACAGCAGCGCCGCCATATTACCGTTGAATACGTGATGCTGGCCGGAGTGAACGACTCGCCGCAAGATGCCCGGGATTTAATAGGCCTGCTCAAAGACATTCCAAGTAAAATTAATCTGATTCCGTTTAATCCATTTCCCGGTACAGATTATCGCTGTTCATCGAAAACGGTAATTAACCGTTTTAAAGAACAATTGATGACAGCCGGCCTGGTGACCACGGTGCGAAAAACCCGTGGGGATGATATTGTGGCAGCCTGTGGGCAATTGGCTGGTGAGGTACAGGATAAGACTCGCCGTACACAGAAGCCAATTGAACGAGAGGTTGTTTTCGTCCGATGAGTGGTTATTGCAAGGCAAGTTTACTGGTTGGGGCTATCGTTATACTGACAGCCTGTACCTCAACCGGAACACGGGAATACATTGGACCGGATGCCAAAGCCGCTGAGCTGAATATGCAGCTGGGGTTAAGCTATCTGCAGAGTGGCGATTACAAAATTGCCATGGATAAGCTGGATAAGGCGTTGAAACAAAACCCGAACTTGCCCAGCGCGCACAATACAATAGCCTTGCTGTAAAAGCCGAAAAGCATTTCAGGGAGGCAGTTAACAGAGCGCCTCAATATTCAGAGGCACAAAACAACTATGGTGTGTTTTTGTGCCAGCAAGGTAAATATGAACAGGCAGAACAACGCTTTCTAAAGGCAGTAGATAACCCGCTTTACCAGAGTGCGGCGATGGCCTATGAGAATGCGGGATTATGTACACGTGAAATTCCAGATGTGGTGAAAGCGGAAGGGTATTTCAGACGCGCCCTGCAAATTAACCCTGGTTTAAGCAAGTCGTTAATAGGAATGGCTGATTTGAGTTATGCGCAACAAAACTATCTGCAGGCGCGTGCTTATGTACAGCGTTTTAACGATGTCTCACCGTGGACGTCTCAGGCATTGCTGACGGCAATCAAAACAGAGTCAAAACTTGGTAATCAGGATGCTGTCTCCAGCTATATATTAATTATGCGTGCACGTTTCCCGGACTCCGATGAAATGCGTTTAGCCAATGAGGGGGTTGATAGACTATGACGGAAAGTCATACAGAAGAACCGAGCATTGTTTCAACATCCAGTGATGTGGGCAAACGTCTACGTGATACGCGTGAAGCAAACAATATATCGGTAATCGATGCGGCTGCTCAATTAAGAGTAACACGCGATGCAATTCATCATCTTGAAACCCAGCAATGGGACAAGTTACACGGCCGCACCTATGCCCGTGGTTACTTTTTGAGCTACGTCAAGTTTTTAGGCTTACCGCAAGATGAAATGATGGCCGGCTTTAACCTTGAGTTTGATGAGGTTGAAAATGAGCGGCACTCACATGCTCCTGTCCAGCCGCTGAAACCGGTACGCAACAGCTTCCCGTGGTTACCGGTTAGTTTGTTGCTGGCAGTTCTTGTCGTTGGCTGGTTTGGCTTTCAGCAGTGGCAGGCATCAAAGAGCGTTGCCGTGGATAGTGAAGCTGATACCTCCGATTATCCGATGATTGAACCGTTGGAGCCGGAAGAAACCATTGAACACACAAGTAGTATTGCACCGATTCCGGTAATGTCTGCTGGTGAGTTGTCCTTTGAAGATAATAGTGCTGCAGCGTCGATTACTGATGACAGTACGACAGCAGAGACAGCTGAGTCAGCAGCAAATATCACAGAGTCCGTTGCAGCGACAGAGGTAATGGAAGAAGCCGCTGTTGAGAGCGGGCATAAAACGATCATCATCGGTTTAGCTGCGGATTGCTGGGTGGAAGTACGTGATGCCTCGCAGCAAGTCTTGATAAGCCGTGTGGTACGTGGCGGTAATACTGTTGAGCTGGCGGGCGAGGCACCATTGCAGGTTTCGCTTGGCCAAGCGAATGCTGCTTCCATCCGGTTTGATGGAGACATTGTTGATATTACGCAATATACCCGTGGCAATGTTGCACGCTTTACCTTGGGAGCTGCGTCTTAATGCAAACGTTTTCATCTATTAAACGCAGAAAATCGCGGCAAATCATGGTTGGAAATGTTCCCGTAGGCGGCGATGCGCCAATTGCGGTGCAAAGCATGACCAATACGCAAACAACAGACGTGGCTGCCACGGTTGAACAAATTCAACGTTTACGAAGTGTTGGTGCTGATTTAGTGCGTGTTTCTGTGCCGACAATGGATGCTGCCGAAGCCTTTGGTGAAATTAAAAAGCAAGTCGATATACCGCTGATTGCTGACATTCATTTTGACTACAAAATTGCGTTGCGCGTCGCCGAATTAGGCGTAGATTGCTTGCGAATTAATCCGGGCAATATCGGCCGGGAAGATCGTGTACGTGCTGTGGTAGACAAGGCGCGTGATTACGGCATTCCTATTCGCATCGGTGTTAATGCCGGTTCGTTGGAAAAAGAGCTGCAAAAAAAATATGGCGAACCGACGCCTGAAGCACTGGTTGAATCAGCCTTACGGCATATTGATATTCTGGATCGGCTGAACTTCGCTGACTTTAAAGTCAGCCTCAAAGCCTCTGATGTTTTTATGACTGTTCATGCGTATCGCAAACTTGCCGATCAAATTGAACAGCCCTTGCATCTGGGTATAACGGAAGCAGGCAGCTTGCGCAGCGGTGCCGTCAAGTCCGCGATAGGCCTTGGTATGCTGCTGGCTGAAGGTATTGGCGATACGATAAGGGTTTCTCTGGCAGCTGATCCTGTTGAAGAAATCCGCGTTGGTTTTGATATTTTAAAAAGTCTGCGGATCCGCAACAAAGGCGTTAACCTGATTGCCTGTCCATCCTGCTCCAGACAGGAGTTTGATGTGATTGCAACGGTAAATGCGCTTGAGGCCCGGCTGGAAGATATTATCGAGCCGATGGATGTTGCGGTGATTGGTTGCGTCGTTAATGGTCCCGGTGAGGCGAAAGAGGCAGCAATTGGTTTGACTGGCGGCTCACCCAATTTGTTATACCGCGATGGCAAGCCTCATCACAAACTGGACAATGCTTCCCTGGTCGATGCGCTGGAAAAAGAGATACGCCAACGCATTGCTATGCGCACGGAACAACCCGAAAAATTAATCCCGATAAAGGACATAAGTTAAAGGTGACAGAGATTATCCGTTCTGTTCGGGGAATGAATGACATTCTCCCGCAAATGACGCCATACTGGCAGGCTGTTGAAGCCACTCTCAAGCGGGTTCTTGGTAGTTATGGTTATCAGGAAATACGTTTGCCAATAGTGGAGAAAACGGAGTTATTTAAACGCTCCATCGGTGAAGTAACCGATATTGTCGAAAAGGAAATGTACACCTTCGATGATCGTAATGGTGATAGCCTGACCTTGCGTCCGGAAGGTACTGCCGGCTGTGTCAGGGCGGCTATGGAACACGGTCTGTTTAACCAGCAGCAACGCCTCTGGTATATGGGGCCAATGTTTCGTCATGAACGTCCACAAAAGGGCCGATATCGCCAGTTTCATCAGCTGGGTGTTGAAGCATATGGCTTCAGCGGACCGGATATGGACGCTGAAATGATCATCTTGACTGCCAGGTTATGGAAAAGCCTGGGGCTGAAAGATATTCACCTTCAGCTCAACTCGCTGGGCAGCATTGAAGCGCGTCTCGCATACAGGGAACGGCTGATTAGTTACTATCAGGCGAATCATCAGCAGCTTGATGATGACAGTCAGCGGCGGTTATTGACCAATCCATTACGGATCCTTGATAGCAAAAACCCGGACATGCAGGCGCTCAATGAGGCAGCACCGAAGTTGATTGATTTTCTTGATGCGGAGTCTGCAATCCATTTTGAAACCTTGTGTAACACCTTGCGGGCTGCCGGGGTCGCATTTGAAATTAATCCCCGCCTGGTGCGCGGTCTGGATTATTACGGGCAGACGGTTTTTGAATGGGTAACCGATCAGTTGGGCGCGCAGGGTACGGTTTGTGCCGGTGGGCGTTATGATGGTCTGGTTGAGCAGCTGGGTGGTAAGTCTGCTTCTGCTATTGGTTTTGCTATAGGACTGGAGCGTCTCATTGCCTTGTTGGAGGCTAATGGTGTTTTGCCCGATACACCAGCACCGGATGCTTACTTGGTAGCTGTTGGTGATGCAGCGGTTACCCAGTCATTATTATTGGCAGAAAGTCTCAGAGATCAGTTACCGGAGCTACGCTTGATCAGCCATTGTGGTGGTGGTAGTTTTAAAAGCCAATTTAAGCGGGCAGATCGTAGTGGGGCACGCTGGACCTTAATTCTTGGAGACGAAGAAGTCGCGCAACAAACCATTGGCATCAAAACTATGGCAACTGGTGAACAACAAACACTACCTTGGTCTGAGTTAGGCGCTTTTCTCTCAACAAATCATCGTTAACTATTAACAAAAATAAGTAAAAATATGACGCCACTAAATATCGCCGAATGGCAATCGCTGGATAGACACTATTCCGATACCAAAGACCTGTCAATGCGTGAGGAATTTGCGTTCGATTCGGATCGTTTTGAGCGTTTCAGCCTGCGCTCAGGAGATCTATTGCTGGACTACTCTAAAAACAGAATTACCCAGGATACGATTCAGAAGCTGGTTGCACTGGCTGAAGCAGTGGATTTGCAGCAGTGGATTGAACGGATGTTCAGTGGCGAGCAAATCAATCATACTGAACAGCGTGCAGTACTGCATACAGCGTTGAGAAACCGTTCAAACACACCAGTGATGGTGAATGGGCAGAACGTCATGCCGCGGGTCAATATGGTGCTGGATAAAATGACCGCCTTTTGTGAGAAGGTACATAGCGGTCAATGGCTGGGCTTCTCTGGCAAAAAAGTTACTGACATAATTAATATTGGTATTGGTGGTTCCGACCTGGGACCAGCGATGATTTGTGATGCGCTGAAACCCTACGCCATAGACGGGATGCGGGTACATTTTGTCTCAAATGTCGATGGTACTGATCTGAGTACGACACTGCAAAGTTTAAACCCGGAAACGAGCTTGTTTGTGGTGGCTTCAAAAACCTTTACCACGCAGGAAACAATCACCAACGCGCAATCAGCGCGTAACTGGTTTTTGAAAACAGCGACCCAGGCCGATGTTGCCAAACATTTTGTCGCGGTGTCGACCAACGCAAAAGAAGTTGCCAGGTTTGGCATTGATACGGCCAATATGTTTGAAATATGGGATTGGGTCGGAGGTCGCTACTCCTTGTGGAGTGCGATTGGTCTGCCGATCGCCTTATATGTCGGGATGGAAAATTTTATGCGGCTGCTGGATGGCGGGCATGAAATGGACAAACATTTCCGCAATCAGCCGCTGGCTGAAAATATGCCGGTGATTATGGGCTTGCTAGGCATCTGGTATATCAACTTTTTTGATGCCCAGACGCACGCCATTGTCCCGTATGATCATTCATTAGCGCGTTTTCCAAGCCATATGCAGCAACTGGATATGGAGAGCAACGGCAAGTTTATTAATCGGCAGGGCGCACGGGTAAGCTATAAAACCGGCCCGGTGATCTGGGGAACGCCCGGCACTAACGGCCAACATGCCTATTTTCAGTTGATTCATCAGGGCACTCAGTTGATTCCGGTCGATTTTCTGTTACCGGTCAACAGCCATTACCCGGAGTGTGAGCATCAATCCATTTTGTTGGCGAACGGCCTGGCACAGGCTGAAGCGTTAATGAAAGGAAAGACAGCCGAAGAAGTAAGGGAAGAGCTGATCAAGGCAGGTTATGAAGGGCTGGAACTGGACGAGTTATTGCCGCATAAGGTTTTTCCAGGTAACCGGCCAAGTAATGTCTTGCTGTTTCCTAAATTAACACCGGAAATTCTGGGGCAGTTGATTGCCTTGTATGAACACAAGATTTTTGTTCAGGGTGTGATTTGGAATATCAATTCATTTGATCAATGGGGCGTAGAGCTTGGAAAGCAATTAGCGAAAGCCATTTTGCCGGATCTGAAAAGCAATGCCGAGATTTCTGCTCATGATAGTTCAACCACAGAACTGATTCGGCTGATACGGAATTTACGCCAGTAACGTGTAGATGGCTGATGTCCGTACATGGCATCAGCCATCATTAAAACGCTAATGCGTTTTGCGAAGAATCACTCCTGCCAATGGCGGCAAGTTCAGCAAAATCGAATAAGGCCGATCGGACCAGGGAATATTGTCACTCTGAATGAATGGGCGCACTGGATGGTTACTCCCACCATAAAACTCTGAGTCGGAATTAATCACGACGACATATTCGCCGGCGTCGGGCACACCAATACGGTAATTATCACGAACCACTGGCGTGAAGTTGAATACCGCAATCGCAGTTTCAGCCTGTCCACGACGTAGATAACTCAGGATAGAGTGTTCACTGTCGTGACAGTCGATCCACTCAAAGCCCTGAGATTCAAAATCGTGATAGAACAAAGCAGGACTTTCCCGGTAGACAGTATTTAAGTCTTTGACGATGTGTTGCATGCCACGATGCAATGGATAATCCAGCAGATACCACTCAAGGCTTTGTTCGCTGTTCCACTCACTTCCTTGGGCAAATTCAGACCCCATAAACAGCAATTTTTTACCGGGATAACTGTACATAAAAGTATAGAGCAGACGCAGGTTGGCAAATTGTTGCCATTCATCTCCCGGCATTTTATAGCGTAGCGAACGCTTGCCGTGTACTACCTCGTCATGGGAGAAAGGAAGAACAAAGTTTTCGGTAAAAGCATATAACAGGCCAAAAGTCAGTTGATCGTGGTGATAACGACGATGGATTGGATCCTGTTTCATGTATTCAAGAATGTCATGCATCCAGCCCATATTCCATTTCATCGAAAACCCCAAGCCGCCCATATCGGTTGGTCTGGAGACCATCGGATACGAGGTGGATTCTTCAGCGCTGATAATACAGCCAGGGTGGGCTTGATGCAGAATGGCATTAACTTCTTGCAGAAAACTGATTGCTTCAAGATTTTCCCGGCCACCATGAATATTCGGCAGCCATTGGCCTTCTTGGCGTGAATAATCGAGATATAACATGGAGGCCACGGCATCGACACGCAAACCATCGATATGAAACTCTTCCAGCCAGAAAAAAGCACTTGCTAACAGAAAGTTACGCACCTCATTGCGGCCGTAATTGAAAATTAAGGTGCCCCAGTCCTGATGCTCGCCACGACGAGGATCTTCGTGTTCATAGAGAGCGGAACCATCAAAGCGGGCTAGTCCAAAATGATCTTTGGGGAAATGTCCGGGAACCCAATCCAGCAAGACGCCAATTTCATTCTGATGACATAAGTCTACGAAATAGCGAAACTCGTCTGGAGTTCCGAAACGGCTGGTTGCCGCGTAATAGCCGGTTGTTTGATAGCCCCATGATACATCAAGCGGATGCTCGGTTATGGGTAGTAACTCAATGTGGGTAAAGCCCATTTTTTTGACAAAGGGCACGAGCTTGTCAGCCAGCTCCATGTAGCTGTAAAACCGACCATCAAGGTGTTTCTGCCATGAGCCTAGATGCACTTCATAGACACTATGCGGTGCATGTAACCAGTTCGTTTTCTTGCGGCTTTCCATCCAGTCCTGATCCTGCCACTGATACTGGCTGTGAAACACAACCGAAGCGGTGCCGGGACGTAGTTCAGCTTGTTGGCAGTAGGGATCCATTTTCAGGTGTAGGGAGCCATCTCGCTGATTGAGAAGTTCAAATTTGTACAGTTCGCCCGCAGTGAGCCCAGGAATAAATAATTCCCATATACCGCTATTGCCTCGCGAGCGCATCGGGTGACAGCGACCATCCCAACGATTGAAATTCCCCACTACACTGACGCGTTGTGCGTTGGGCGCCCATGTTGCAAACATCACACCCTCTACACCGTCAATATTACGCAGGTGTGCTCCCATAAACCGGTACGCATGCCAATGTTTGCCTTCAGCAAATAAATGCATATCGTAATCAGAAATTTGTGGAGGGAAGCAATATGGGTCGTAATGACTGACTATTTCATCTGCTGCGGTTGTGCAGTAGATCTGATAAGGCGTTTGCAAGGCGTCTGATGGGCCAGCCCATTCGAATAAATCTGTGCCTGGAATGCGTTGCATAACCAAATCGTCGCCGACAGTAGCGTGTTTAACGTCTGGTAAAAATGCCCGGACGACAACGCCTTTTTTGGTTATATGCCTGCCCAGCACGACGAACGGATCGTGATGGCTGGCTTCTATGATTTTACGTTGGTCATTTGTCAAATTTTCTTCAAAAACCATAGGTATACTTTCCTGTAAGTTTTTCCTGTTGCTGCCCACGATGATGATGTGGCAGGCTAAAAGCCATTACAACATATTTCATTGCTTAGCTGGCTGGAGATTTCACTATGCGGAAAAATAATAGCACGCGCTTTATCAGCCGTCTGACTAGAGATACGTTGGCTTTGATCCTTGCCGGAGGGCGAGGGTCCCGTTTAAAACAGCTGACTGGCTGGAGAGCCAAACCGGCTGTTCCATTTGGCGGAAAGTTCAGGATTATCGATTTTCCCTTATCCAATTGTGTTAACTCGGGCATTCGTCGTGTTGGTGTGTTGACGCAATATAAAGCGCATTCTCTTATTCGCCATATTCAACAGGGCTGGGGCTTTATGCGGGGTGAACTGGGTGAGTTTGTAGAATTGTTACCCGCCTCACAACGCACAGAGCAGGGGTGGTATACCGGTACCGCTGATGCGGTATATCAGAATATTGATATTTTAAGAAATCATAGTCCGGAATATGTCTTGATACTGGCTGGCGACCATATTTATAAAATGGACTATGGTGATATGCTGGCCGAGCACGTCGCCCAAAATGCGGATATGACCATTGGCTGTATTGAGGTGCCGATTGAGCAGGCAAAAGCTTTTGGTGTGATGTCGGTAGACTTCAACCATCGGATTATTGCTTTTGACGAAAAGCCGGAAAACCCGACTGCACTTCCTGGACGTGATGATGTCGCTCTGGCGTCTATGGGGATCTATATTTTCAATGCGGGTTTTCTTTATGAGCAACTTATCAAAGACGCTGACAACTCGGACTCCAGCCATGATTTTGGCCACGATATTATCCCAGCCTTAATTGAAAACTATAAGGTTGTCGCCTTTCCATACAAAGACGTACAAGGTAATGATCCCGGTTACTGGCGGGATGTCGGAACGATAGATGCCTTTTGGGCGGCCAATCTGGAATTGATTGGAGTGACGCCGGAGTTAAATCTTTATGATGCTGACTGGCCTATCTGGACGCATCAGGCACAGTTGCCGCCGGCCAAATTTGTTTTTGACGATGATGATCGACGTGGTATGGCGGTTGACTCGATGGTATCGGGAGGCTGTATTATTTCTGGCTCGATTGTGCGCCATTCCGTTTTATTCTCGAATGTTGAGGTACGCAGTTACAGCTTGATTGAAGACAGCGTGGTCTTGCCAGATGTTGTTGTGGGAAGACATTGCCGGTTGAAGAAGGTTGTACTGGATAAAGGCTGCATCATCCCTGAAGGTACGGTGATTGGCGAGGATCTTGAGCTTGATGCACAACGTTTTGAAGTATCACCCGACGGCGTTGTTTTAGTGACGCCCGAAATGCTGGGGCAAAATTACCGTTATGTCCGATAATTTGAAAGTTGTACTGTGTTGGCACATGCACCAACCGCAATATAGCGAACCGATGGGAGGAATGTATCAGCTTCCCTGGACCTACCTGCATGCGATAAAAGATTATGTTGATATGGCATGGCATCTTGAGAATGTGCCACAAGCGCGCGCGGTAGTAAATTTCGCGCCGACCTTGTTGGAGCAGATAGATGATTATGATCAACAACTCAAGGCGCGGTTTAAGGGAACCGGCTATTTAAAGGATCCTTTACTGATTGCGCTGGATTCACCGATGCAACCTGTGCATGCTGGTGAACGTCGCAAGCTTATTAATATCTGCTTACGGGCAAATGAAGAAAAGCTGATCGCGCCATTCCCGCACTTCGCTCGATTAGTAGAAATTGCCAGATGGGCGCTGGAACAGACAGAACGTTTACGTTATTTGAATGAACAGTTTTTGATCGATTTACTGGTCTGGTATCACCTGGTCTGGATGGGTACGTCGCCATGATCCCCGCATTCAGGCGCTGATGAAAAAGGGGCATTTTTTTACTTTTCATGATCGGCGTCAGTTAATCACGGTTATTGGCGAAATATTAAGTGATTTGATTCCAAGGTATCGTCGTCTGGCCGAATCGGGCCGGGTGGAATTATCGGTGACACCTTATGCTCACCCAATTTTGCCGTTACTGCTTGACATAAAAAGTACCCATGAAGCGATGCCTGAAGCACCGCTGCCTGACATTACGGAATACCCTGATGGTGCAACGCGGGCGCGTTGGCATATGGAGGAAGGAATACGGGTATTTGAATCCTTTTTCGGCTTTCGCCCCAAAGGCTGTTGGCCGTCTGAGGGCGCAGTGTCTGAGGCTACACTGGCATTGATTGCCGAGCACGGTTTTATCTGGACGGCAACGGGCGAAAATGTATTGCGTAACAGTTTGAATAAATCGGGTATGCCGGATGCCAATATTCATAAACCCTATCGGTTGAAAGATCACCCGCCGGCGTGTTTTTTTCGTGATGATGGTTTATCGGATTTAATTGGTTTTATCTACACCAAATGGGGCGCGGAAGATGCGGTGAATGACTTTGTGAGTCATTTAATCAACATCAAAAATACCACCGAAGACGATGCTGATCGCGTGGTATCGATTATTCTTGATGGCGAAAATGCCTGGGAGTATTACTCCTATAATGGGTTTTATTTTTTGCAAAGCCTTTATAAACAGTTGGCAGATCATCCGGATATTGAGCTGACGACCTTTAGTGAATGCCTGGAGCGCGGGGTGAACCCCGGTACGTTACCGGAAATGGTTGCGGGCAGTTGGGTATATGGTTCATTTTCTACCTGGATTGGTGATGTGGATAAAAACCGTGGCTGGGATCTGCTTAGCCAGGCCAAACAAGTTTATGATCAGCGGATAGCCGTAACAGCCTTTGACCCTGAAATGCGAACGGCAATAGACAGGCAGCTGGCGATTTGTGAAGGATCAGACTGGTTTTGGTGGTTTGGTGATTACAATGCTGCCGAGAGCGTCAGTGATTTTGAACGCTTGTTCCGGTTACATCTATCCAATCTTTATCAAATGTTAGGTGAAGAAGTGCCCCAGGTATTATCAGAAGTTGTATCGTTTGGTGGAGGGGAGGCCGAGCAAGGCGGCACCATGCGCCGTGGCAACTAATAAATGAAGCAGGCTGATATTTTTTCTCATCGCCGCAGTGGTGTATTGCTGCATGTCACCAGCTTGCCTTCCGGTAATTTAGGCGTAGATGCGTATCGTTTTGTTGACTTGCTGCAGCAGGCTGGCGTGACTGTCTGGCAAATGTTGCCACTGGGACCCACCCATGAGGACGGTTCACCATATCAATGTTTGTCTGCCCATGCCGGTAATAACAAGCTACTTTGTGTTGATGCAATTAAATCTCAGCCTTGGGTGCGCAGTGGTGAACTTGGCGGCAATAAGATATTCACACTGGTTGCGAACGCCTACAGGCAGTTTATTGAGTTTGCCACAGCAGCTGAAAGGCAGGCTTATCAGGCGTTTTGTGTACAGCAGGCCTTCTGGCTGGAGAATTATGTCTTATATCGGGAAATCCGTAATCTCCAGCATGCAAGGGCCTGGTATGAGTGGCCGCCAGAGCTGCGTGATAGAAATGAACTGGCACTGGCCGGTCTTGCCGAACAGCGGGCAGAATCTCTGGATATTCGTCGTTTTGAACAGTATTTGTTTTTTCAGCAGTGGCAAAATTTAAAAAACTACGCCAATCAGCATAATGTGAAATTGTTTGGTGATATGCCGATTTTTGTTGCGCATGACAGTGCTGATGTCTGGGCCGCGCCAGAATTATTTTCGCTGGATGAGAGCGGCCAGGCTATTAAAGTAACGGGGGTCCCTCCGGATTATTTTTCAGCGACGGGGCAGCGGTGGGGCAATCCATTATATGACTGGCAAGTGCATTTGGATGAAGATTTTCGTTGGTGGCGACAGCGTTTGAAAACGCAATTAGCGTTATTTGATTTGATTCGTATTGATCATTTTCGTGGTTTTGAAGCGTGTTGGGAAATTCCTGCCAGTTGTGAGACTGCCGTTGAAGGGCAGTGGGGTAAAGCTCCGGGAGACGCCTTGTTTCAGGCTTTATTGGCCGAATTTGGTGAGTTGCCGTTAGTAGCAGAAGATTTAGGCATTATCACCGAAGAAGTAACGGCATTGCGTGAAAAATATGCCATACCAGGAATGAAAATTCTGCAATTTGCATTTGGTGGAAACGCTGATAATCCTTATTTACCGCATCAGCATTGTTACGACAGCGTGATCTATACCGGAACCCATGACAACAACACCAGTGTGGGATGGTATCAGGAGTTGAGCGAGCAAGCGCGTTCCCATCTGCATAGCTATGCAGGTCCGAGTGATGAAAAAATGCCCTGGTTGCTGATTCGCATGGCGTTACAGTCCGTTGCCGGGCTGGCGATTGTTCCGATGCAGGATTTGTTTGAATTGGCGGGCGAGCACAGAATGAACACCCCAGGAACAACTGAGGGCAATTGGCACTGGCAGTTTCAGTGGGATATGATTTCTGAACATTGCATCAGTTATTTCAGAATGATGAATCAACTTTATGGGCGAATATGTTGTGAGTAATTCAAGAGATTATTATTTCAGCGAATTCCATGTCTGGCTGGAAGAGCAGGGTGCGGGATTATTTACCTTAGGCATCACGGAACACGCCCAAAACAGTTTGGGCGATATTGTTTATGTCGAGTTGCCATCAGAAGGACAGCAGTTCGCTGCGGGAGAGAGTTGTGCGGTGATTGAGTCCGTTAAATCAGCCTCTGAGATCGTGATGCCGATTAATGGTGAAGTGATCGCTATCAATCAGCAATTAGTCGAATCACCCGAATTGATAAATCAGGAACCATTTAATAATGGCTGGATTTTACGCTTTCGTTCGGATGTTACGATTGACGCCGTCGCCGCTGAATTAATGACGGCGGCAGACTACGACAGTTTTCTGGACCAGTAAACGGCACCCAGAATGCTTGGTTGCCGCGCGCCAGTGATCTGCTGCAAATCAATTTTTTGGTACTGTAGTGTCTGGGCGGCAAGCCAGGCAAATGCTGTCGCCTCTACCCACTGCGGATCCAGCCCAATGGCTGCTGTCGTAGCTACGGTTTTATCTTTTAAGGCGGTATTCAGCGCCTGCATTAATGCTGTGTTTTTGGCACCGCCGCCACAGATATAAACTTCTTCTGCCTGATATGCATATTTGTGGATGGCATCTGCGATAGTCGATACGGTAAACGCTAAAAGAGTGGCCTGTACATCTGCAGCAGGCAGCGTTGTCGCATTGGCCTGCCGCAATTGTTGTTGCAGCCAGTTTTGATTAAATAATTCGCGTCCAGTGCTTTTGGGAATTGAGCGGTTGAAGTAAGGGGCGGATTTGAGCGTCAGCAATAAAGACTCATTCACTTGTCCGCTTTTGCCCAACGTCCTTCATCATCATAGTCTTTCTGCAAATGAATTTGACTCCAGCTATCCATCAAAGTATTCCCCGGGCCGGTATCAAAACCATGCACAGCGGTGGTTTTTCCAGCGGTTAAAACACTGATATTGCTGATACCACCAATATTAATAATGGCTCGGTGTTTGTGCTCAGAGCCAAACATGGCGGCATGAAAGGCCGGAACCAGAGGAGCGCCTTGGCCGCCATTAACCATATCACGCTGCCGGAAATCACAAACGGTAGTGATGCCCGTTGTTTCCGCGATAACGTTACCGTTACCGATTTGCATGCTGAAAGGGTAGGCAGAGTCAGGCTCATGAAATATGGTTTGGCCGTGACAGCCAATACCATCAATTTGCGCAGCTGAAACGTCAGCTATGGTCAGAAGACGCTGGATCGTTTGTGCGTAGGCATAACCAAGCCTGATGTCTAATTGTCCCAACTGCGAAAGATGGCACTGCGCAGAGTTGATCAGTGTTTTTAACGATTCTTGCAGTGCAGGCTCAAAGCGCTCGGTATGATGAGCAAGCAGTTTTGCTTGCTGTGCTGGCGAGAGGTCGATTAAGACAGCGTCAATGGCATCAAGACTGGTACCCGACATCAGGCCAATATAGAGCGCCATATTTTTGCGTCGTCTTAATCCTGACGAAATGCCAGTGTCGGCACTTGTAAATTATCCAAGCTGGCCAGTAAAGGCTGTGCAAGGGTTTTAAAATCTGCCAGATATTGTTTGGGGAGAGGCTCCGCTTTTGGCAGTGTTACTGTTAAAGGATTTTTGTGTACGCCATCGACACGAAATTCGTAGTGTAAGTGTGGCCCGGTTGCCAGTCCGCTGCTGCCAATATAGCCAATCACTTCGCCTTGTCTTACCCGCTGTCCTACACGGATGCCTTTTTTATATCGTGACATATGTGCAAACAGTGTTGTGTAACGTCCGCCATGTGACAGGATCACTGTACGTCCATAACCGCCCTTGGTTCCTACGAAATCCACTTTGCCATCACCTGTTGCCAGAATAGGCGTACCAGTTGCTGCCGCATAGTCAACACCACGGTGAGGGCGGTTGGTTTGCAATACGGGGTGCTTACGGTTTGGATTAAACCCGGAACTGATGCGTGAAATGGGGACCGGCGTACGGGTAAATGCCTTACGCATACTGTTGCCGTCCGGTGTATAGAAACGGCTATCACCATTATTATCTGTAAAGCGCAGTGCCCGGAAAGTGTTGCCGCGATTGGTAAACTCGGCAGCCAGAATTTCGCCATCGCCTACTTTTTCGCCATCCAGAAAGTTTTCGTTATAAATGACTTTAAAGCTGTCACCTTGACGAAGATCCAGAGCAAAATCCACGTCCCAGCCGAAGATATGCGCCATTTCCATGATCAGTTTATCGGACATGCCGGCTTTTTGAGCATCAACGAACAATGAACTTTGGATTTCGCCAGCAACCAGCTGACGTTGTTTATCGAGTTCCCGTTCGATCGTATCGGTTTCAAAGCCTTTTTCTGTTGCGGTTAAAGTAAGTGTTTTGATTGGAGTCAATTGCAGCTGAAGTTGTTCGAGCACCAGCTTTTGCTCACTGTCAATTGTTGTGCCAAAGCGTATCATTTGGCCAGGCTTCAGGTTAAGCAGTGCTTTGGCATCTTCGCCGGCGGTTTGCGCTACGTTGTAGACATCGCGTGCGCTGAGGCCAGCACGGGGGAAAATTAAGGAAAGGTTATCGCCGGACTTTACTTCAATTTCCTGCCAGCTGATTTCTGCTTCAGCAGCCGAGGTCGCGATCTCAGCGGTTTGTGCCTCGTCCAGAAGCGAAGTGGTGCTGTCTATTGTGTCGGCCGGTCGGGGGTGATTCAGATGTAAACGTTCTATGGCTGCAGATTCATTTAATGAAATATCGGCTTTGGATGTGGTTGTCGGCTCGACAGCAGCTATATCTGGAACACTCGTTTGCTGGGGGACTGATGTTTTGGTGGGCAGTGGAACGGTGGATTGTTCGGTGGTTGAGTTTTCAGCTGCAGCAGGCATGTTTGGTAATTGCACGGTCTGGGTCTGACTGGTGGTCGTGCTCGGTTCACCCGTGGCCAGCACTATACCGGTAATAAAAATGCCAGACAGCGCCAGTAATGATAGTGTTGGGATATGCTTACGTTTGTGTGGGGATGACAGCGATTCGGATTTAAATAGTTTTGCTTGCTGTGATGAGCTCAGAAGTCTGTTACGTTTCTTCATGGGCGGTCCCTAGTATTTGTAGTAAATTCGTTCAATTCTCGCAGCATTTGACGAGAATTGAAACCCCTAAAAAGTAAGATCTTATGTTATATTGCCCGCCAATTTTTACGGCGTGGAGAAAGATGATGGCAACTGTACAGGAAACTTTGGCAGAAATCCGCCGTGGTGCAGAAGAAATTCTGGTTGAAAAAGAGTTAATCGACAAGCTTGAGTCAGGCAAACCGTTACGCATTAAAGCAGGTTTTGACCCGACAGCGCCTGATTTGCATCTTGGGCACACTGTTTTGTTAAACAAGTTGCGTCAGTTTCAGGATATGGGGCATCAGATTTTGTTTCTGATAGGTGACTTTACCGGCATGATCGGTGATCCCACAGGAAAAAATGTGACTCGCCAGCCGTTGACTCCTGAGCAGGTAAAAAAGAATGCAGAAACCTATCAGCAGCAGGTGTTTAAAATTCTGGACCCAGATAAAACACAGGTTGTGTTCAACTCACACTGGATGAATGAGATGAGCGCCGCGGACATGATTCGTCTAGCATCGAATCATACTGTAGCTCGTATGCTGGAGCGCGATGACTTCCATAAGCGTTACAGCAATAATCAATCAATCGCGATCCATGAATTTCTCTACCCATTAATTCAAGGCTATGACTCGGTTGTGCTGGAAGCGGATGTTGAACTGGGGGGGACCGATCAAAAATTCAACCTGTTGATGGGAAGGGAGTTACAGAAAGCTTACGGTAAACCGCAGCAGTGCATTTTAACCATGCCGTTACTGGTCGGCCTCGATGGCGTACAGAAAATGTCCAAATCGCTAGGCAATTATATTGGTATTGATGAGCCTCCCAAGGATATTTTTGGCAAACTGATGTCCATTTCTGATGAATTGATGTGGCGTTATATTGATTTGCTGAGTTTCAGAACGCTTGCCGAAATTGCACAATGGCGCGATGAAGTCGCTGCCGGTCGCAATCCTGTCGAAATTAAAAAAGCCTTCGCGGAAGAAATTGTGGCGCGTTTTTATTCAACAGAGATA
Source organism: uncultured Methylophaga sp. (assembly GCA_947631375.1). Classification (GTDB taxonomy): domain Bacteria; phylum Pseudomonadota; class Gammaproteobacteria; order Nitrosococcales; family Methylophagaceae; genus Methylophaga. The sequence goes on from CANRLD010000009.1 coordinate 19,399, forward strand.
GCAGCAGAAGCGAGAACTGGATTTGAAAATCAGTTCAAGAAAGGTGAATTGCCGGAGGATATTCCGGAGATCAGCCTTGAGGTCGGAGATGAAGGCATGCCGATAGCAAATCTGCTGAAAGAAGCAGGGCTGACAACCAGTACCTCAGAATCATTAAGGATGCTTAAACAGGGCGCTGTTAAAGTTGAAGGGGAAAAAATAGATGATAAAAGCCTGGTGATTCAAGCTGGTGTTGAATCAGTGTTCCAGGTCGGCAAACGCAAATTTGCCAAGATCATTACCCATTAATGGGGAAGGAGAACCGACGCTGCGGCGCATAGCGTCGGTTCATTTACATGATGTAACTATATAGCTTGTCGGCCACAGCGGTTACAGTGTGTTGGTTCGGCTCCATATATTGATGACGCTGACTTTCCCCTAAAAAACATACCTCGTTGATACGCTACTTGAGGCAACAAAGGTTGGCATATAGTCGTCAGTTGCTTATCAGTCCGAATTGCCAGCACTCATCCATTACTGAAAATAGCGATGAAATCCAAATTTAACAATGTGGCCCATTTCAGTCGTGTTTTTCATCAGGAATATAGTGCATTTTCTAGCGAATACCATTTCATCAAACGGCGAGCCTGAAGTGATTCCGAACTTTGCATATTGAAAATTGACTTGCTTTTGAAGAAAGTGACCCACAAATAATGTGGTATTTCATGCACATAATGAACGTTTGAACGACGAACACGATTTTAGCAGTTGACCTTGGTGTTTTAACCTGTAGAATGCGCCGTTCTGTTTCGAAAGGAACGGCTGCCAATACAGCAAGTTTAAATATGACGAGTGTTGACAGTGAAGCGAATAACTGTATAATTCTCGCTTCTTTGCAGCAGGAGCTGCAGCTCTTTAACAAAACAATATCAAGTAATTTGTGTGGGTACTTGCGTTGGTCTCTTTAGAAGAAATCGATGTAAGTGTTCAACAGAACGCAA
>CANRLD010000010.1 GCA_947631375.1 uncultured Methylophaga sp.
TGCAGCGGACTGCAACTCCGTGTACGCCGGTTCGATTCCGACCTCAGCCTCCAAGTATACATTTCACACTGTCCCATAAAGACCCTAAAAGCCCGTTTTATAACGGGCTTTTTTGTGTCTGGCGTTTTGTAATGCTCAGGGTATCCCTTGATGTGTGCCATATTGTGGTGCCAACAGGCACCATGATTTCAGCAGAAAGCCGCAAGTTTATGGAATCTCTAATGGGTAGCAGCCGCAGCGGCGAGGGTACCGACGACAATCTTTATCTTTCCGGCTTTTCGGGCGATAAAGTGACTAGGGATCGTGTAGGCAGTGGGGACGGTAGCGAAGAGCTGGTTATGTATAAACCATGCCTAAATGTCACCGTTATGACCCAGCCTGATAAATATCTGGCCTTAGCCAATCATAAAGAATTGAGATCATCCGGACTCATTGCCCGGTCTGGTTGCCGTCATTGGTTGGTACCCGCCTTGAAACGCTTGATGAGGTTGGCTTGGAGTGGGGGAGGCTGATACCTTTTTATCAGCAAGTCACAGGCATTTATAAATGCTGTTCAATCCTTACTATTTAGTAAAGCTCAAGCAAATGAAACTAACGCAGCTATCTGACACCTAGGGCAAGGGGTATGAAATGTCTAGGGTTGACCAATCAAATGACTGACACACTAACCTTGTTTGTGCTGACAGGGAATTAAATAGAATAAGCCCACTCTTGACGATAAGTTGACCCCGAAGGTGGGGGCGATTCACCTGGTGGCAGTGTAAGTGTCTTTTATGTAACCAACATATTCATCCCATAACTTCATGCAACGCTCTGCTAACTCAAGTGAATCATAACTGGCATCATGAGAAGCAATTTTAAATGCTGCCCGCTCTATACTTGGCTTGTTCACATGGGGAATTGAGTTAAAAGTCGTAAATCAAGCGACTGACAGTGGTAATCCATGTGACGCATTACAGAGATGCAATTGCAAAAAACTATCACACTAATTTTAGACGAGCATAAAAAAAGGGCTTAGCTTTTTAGCTAAACCCTTTAAATTCTTTGGCTCCCCGAGCTGGACTCGAACCAGCGACCCAATGATTAACAGTCATTTGCTCTACCAACTGAGCTATCGGGGAATTGAAAGATGGGTATGATAGAGACTCGGGCTGGATGGGTCAAGCCTCTATCACGTTATTTTTATTCCCCGATAAATTCCGCAATTCTTTGCAATGCGTTTTGCAGGTTTTCTTCACTGGTCGCAATTGATAAACGGATATGGTTTTTCAATCCGAAAGCGGTGCCGGGAACCACGGCGACACCTTTTTCAACCAGCAGGGCTTCAGCAAAGTCCAGGTCGTCATTTAATTCTGGCCGATTGGCTAAAACGTCACTTATGTCCGGGAAGACATAAAAAGTACCATCGGTTGAGAGCGCTGTAATACCTTTCATTTTATTCAGTGCATCGACGACAAAATCGTGACGTTTTTTGAATTCAATCAACATGGTTTGCACACAGTTTTGATCGCCATTTAATGCTGTAACAGAAGCTGCTTGCGAAATAGATGTCGGGTTCGATGTGCTTTGTGATTGGATTTTCTTCATTGCGCCAATCAGGGGAGCCGGGCCAGCGGCGTAGCCAATACGCCAGCCGGTCATAGAGTAGGCTTTGGAGACACCATTGAGAACGATGGTTCGATCATAAAGATCAGGGCAGGCCATGACGATGTTGCAAAATGGTTCATCGGCCCAATATATATGTTCATACATGTCATCGGTGGCGATCAGAATGTCCGGATGTTTGCGTAGCACGTCACCCAGCGCTTCGAGTTCGGCTTTGGTGTAAGTCATGCCGGTAGGGTTGGAAGGACTGTTGATGACAAACAAGCGTGTTTTGTCGGTAATCGCTTGTTCGAGTTGTTGTGCTGTGATTTTGTAGCGCTGATCACGATCGCCAACGATGATGACTGGTTTGGCATCAGCGAGTAGCACCATATCAGGATAAGATACCCAATAAGGAGCAGGAATAATGACTTCGTCACCGGCTTCCAGCAGGGCTTGCGCCAGATTGAAAAAGCTTTGTTTGCCGCCACATGACACTAGAACCTGGTCGGCTTGATAGGTGAGTCCATTATCTTGTGAAAACTTTTTGATAACAGCGTTTTTCAGTTCAGCGGTACCATCGACGGCGGTATATTTGGTTTGACCGTTATTGAGGGCATCAACAGCAGCTTGTTTAATGTGTTCTGGCGTGTCGAAATCAGGCTCGCCAGCGCCCAGACCAATAATATCTTTGCCTTCGGCTCTCAAGGCCGCGGCGCGTGCGGTAATGGCTAAAGTGGGCGAGGGTTTGATGCTTTGTACGCGCTGTGAGAGTTTGATAGTCAAAATCTGTCCTTCGAAAAACGATAAATGATTAAAAAACCGTAATATACGATAAACACGGGTATTGCTAAAGAGTATGAAAAAACAATTTGAATTAGTCAGTGAGTTTGAACCGGCGGGCGACCAACCAACTGCGATTGCGTCGCTGGTTGAGGGATTAAATAACGGTGAAATGTGGCAAACCCTGTTAGGGGTAACTGGTTCGGGGAAAACCTTCACAATTGCCAATGTTGCGCAAGCAGTCCAGAGGCCGATTATGGTTTTGGCGCCGAATAAAACGCTGGCGGCTCAACTTTATAGCGAGATGAAAGAATTTTTCCCGCATAACGCCGTGGAATATTTTGTTTCCTATTATGACTATTACCAACCTGAAGCGTATGTGCCTTCATCTGATACGTTTATTGATAAAGATGCCTCGGTGAATGAACAGATTGAGCAAATGCGTTTATCCGCGACGAAAGCGATGCTGGAGCGACGCGATGCCATCATTGTTTCCAGTGTGTCTTGTATTTACGGTCTGGGTGACAAGGATGCCTATCTGGCGATGGTGCTGCACTTGGTGCAAGGCGATGTTATTAATCAGCGGGAAATTTTACGGCGATTGGCGGAGTTGCAGTATTCGCGCAACGATATTGAACTATCTCGGGGTACCTACCGGGTGCGGGGAGAAGTGATTGATATTTTTCCGGCGGAATCAGAGCGCGATGCTGTCAGAGTAGAACTGTTTGACGATGAAATTGAGCAGCTCAGTTATTTTGATCCGCTTACCGGTGAGGTATTGCAGCGACTGAGTCGCGTCACTATTTATCCGAAAACACACTATGCAACGCCGCGCGACATTATTCTGGGAGCGGTGGAATCAATTAAGGAAGAGCTGAGCGAGCGACTTGCAGAATTGAACGAGCAAAACAAACTAGTCGAAGCACAGCGTCTGGAGCAACGCACACGTTTTGATCTCGAAATGTTGTTGGAGTTGGGATACTGCAACGGTATTGAAAACTACTCACGTCATTTATCGACGCGCAGCGCAGGCGAGGCGCCACCGACGTTGTTTGATTATTTACCGGAAGATGCTGTATTGGTCATCGACGAAAGCCACGTGATGATTCCGCAGATTGGCGCGATGTATAAAGGTGATCGTTCGCGCAAGGAAACCTTAGTCAACTATGGTTTCCGTTTGCCTTCCGCCCTGGATAATCGGCCATTAATGTTTGAAGAATGGGAAAAGCTGGCTCCGCAGACCATTTTTGTTTCAGCAACGCCGGGCAAATATGAAGCCGAACATGCCGGTAATGTTGTTGAACAGGTGGTGAGGCCGACAGGCTTGATTGATCCGCAGGTCGAAATTCGCCCGGTGGGGACGCAGGTTGATGACTTGTTGTCCGAGATCACTAAGCGGACAGCGGTTAATGAAAGAGTGTTGGTTACCACGCTAACCAAACGCATGGCCGAAGATCTGACGGATTATCTGCGAGAGCACAATGTCAAAGTTCGCTATTTGCATTCCGATATTGACACGGTTGAGCGAGTGGAGATTTTGCGAGATCTGCGATTGGGTGAGTTTGACGTATTAATTGGTATCAACCTGTTGCGTGAGGGGTTGGATATTCCGGAAGTATCGCTGGTGGCGATTCTTGATGCGGATAAGGAAGGTTTCCTGCGCAGCGATCGTTCATTGATTCAGACAATAGGCCGTGCGGCACGTAACCTGAATGGTAAAGCCATTTTATATGCCGATGAAATTACTGGCTCCATGCAGCGGGCAATTGATGAAACAGACCGGCGGCGTGAAAAGCAGATTGCTCATAATCTGGCACATGGCATTACGCCAATGGGTATTGTCAAATCAATCCGTAGCGGCATGGATGATTCCAAAAGCAAAAAAGAAGAAAAACAACACTTTGCCGAGGTTGCGGAAGAATATGCAAAATATGCCGCATTATCCCCACAGCAGCTGGCAAAACGCATCCAGCAGATTGAAAATGCCATGCACAAACATGCCCAGAACCTCGAGTTTGAAGAAGCAGCAAGGTTACGTGATGAGCTTGAGAGTGTGCGTAAGCTTGCGCTGGGGCCGGTTGCTGTATAAGGTGCTTGCAAAATACGCCTGACTGCGTATAATTTCGCTGCTTTACAGCAGGCACGTAGCTCAGTTGGTTAGAGCACCACCTTGACATGGTGGGGGTCGGTGGTTCGAATCCACTCGTGCCTACCAGTATATACATCAAGCACCTCATCTTGCAGGTGCTTTTTGGTTTTTGAGGCCTCTCGTACTGGCCATAACCAAGGACATAGCATGATTTCGATTACCCTCCCTGATGGCAGTCAACGCCAGTTTGATCACCCTGTCTCCATTTATGATGTTGCAGCCGATATCGGTGCAGGCTTAGCGCGTTCGGCGCTGGCGGGAAAAGTTAATGGAAAACTTGTCGATACCAATTACATCATTGAAGACGATGCTGAGCTGGCGATCATTACTGAACGTGATGATGAGGGGCTCGATATTATTCGCCATTCGACTTCACACCTATTGGCTCAAGCGGTAAAGCAGCTTTATCCTGATGCCCAGGTCACTATTGGGCCGGTGATAGATAACGGTTTTTACTATGACTTTTCCTATCCTGAAGGGTTTACGCCGGACGATTTGGAAAAAATTGAAAAACGTATGGAAGAGCTGGTCAAACAGGATCTTGAGGTGGTTCGCGAAGAAGTCACTCGCGATGCCGCCATCCAGATTTTCCGGGAGATGGGCGAAGAATACAAAGCAAAAATTATTGAAGATATTCCAAAAGACGAAATATTGTCGGTCTATCGTCAAGGCGAATTTATGGATTTGTGCCGCGGTCCACATGTGCCCAGCACCGGCAAGCTGAAAGCTTTTAAATTAATGAAGCTGGCTGGCGCCTACTGGCGTGGCAAATCTGAAAATGAAATGTTGCAGCGGATTTATGGAACCGCCTGGGCTGATAAAAAAGCCCTTAAAGCCTATCTCCACCGTCTGGAAGAGGCAGAGAAGCGGGACCATCGTAAACTGGCAAAAAGTCTGGATTTGTTTCATCTGCAAGATGAAGCGGCGGGCATGATTTTTTGGCACGATAACGGCTGGCGTATTTATCGTACAGTGGAACAGTATATTCGTGATGTTCTGGCGCAGAACGGTTATCAGGAAGTGCGGACACCACAGGTGGTTGATCGCAGTTTATGGGAAAAGTCGGGGCACTGGGACAAATTTGGCGACATGATCTTCACAACGCACTCAGAAAGTCGTGATTATGCCGTTAAACCAATGAACTGCCCGTGTCACGTGCAAATTTTTAATCAAGGATTAAAAAGCTATCGTGATTTACCGTTACGGATGGCGGAGTTTGGTTCTTGTCACCGTAATGAGCCATCCGGAACCTTGCATGGCCTGATGCGGTTGCGTGGCTTTACTCAGGATGATGCACATATCTTCTGTACAGAAGAGCAAATCCAGGCAGAAGTAGCCGCGTTTATTGATCTGCTGTTTAATGTTTATGCGGATTTTGGCTTTAATGAGATCATCATTAAACTATCGACACGTCCTGAAAATCGTGTTGGCAGTGATGCGGTTTGGGACAAGGCCGAGCATGCACTTGAACAAGCCTTGAATACAAAAGGCCTAGCTTGGGAGTTGCAACCTGGAGAAGGGGCTTTTTACGGACCGAAGATCGAATTTTCATTGAGAGATTCTCTTGATCGGGTCTGGCAGTGCGGCACCATCCAGGTGGACTTTTCAATGCCGGGTCGCTTGGATGCAACTTATGTTGCTGACGATGGTTCCAGACAAGTGCCAGTGATGTTGCATCGTGCAATTCTTGGATCGCTTGAGCGCTTTATCGGTATACTGATCGAAGAATATGCTGGCGCCTTCCCGACATGGCTTGCGCCTCGCCAGGTGATGGTGATGGGTATTACCGATAAACAATCCGATTATGTTCAGCAAATTGCGCAACAATTGACAAATCAGGGATTTAGAGCTGACACCGACTTGAGAAATGAAAAAATTGGTTTTAAAATACGCGAGCACACATTGCGTCGCGTTCCATATCTCATAGTTGTTGGTGAGCGCGAAGCACAAGAAAATGCCGTGGCTGTACGTACTCGCAAAGGCGAAGATCTGGGCGCTATGCCGCTTGAGAGCTTTGTGTCGTTGCTTCAAGAGGACATTGCACGCCGCGGTCGAATTATTTTAGAGGATTAAACGTATCGCTACAGATGAAAAAAGGCTGAATGGAGAAATTACAGCCAAAGAAGTACGGGTTACCGATGAACATGGTGAATCAGTCGGCATCATTTCGTTAGTAAAAGCACTGGAAATGGCTGAAGAAGCCGATCTGGATCTGGTGGAAATTGCCCCTCAGGCAACTCCACCGGTGTGCCGTATTATGGACTACGGCAAGTATGTGTTTGAGGCTAATAAACAAAAGGCCCTTGCTAAGAAAAAGCAAAAACAGATACAGGTAAAGGAAATAAAATTCCGGCCAGGGACGGAAGAGGGTGACTATCAGGTAAAACTACGCAACCTGACACGTTTCCTCGAAGATGGCAACAAAACCAAAATCAGTCTTCGCTTTCGCGGGCGCGAAATGGCTCATCAGGACTTGGGATTGAAGTTACTCGAACGGGTAGCTGAGGATCTAAAAGACCTGTCGGTTGTTGAGCAGCATCCAAAGAAAGAGGGTCGACAAATGATTATGGTGTTGGCGCCCAGTAATAAAAAATAACTATTAATTAACAATGCGGAGTTCGAAATGCCAAAATTGAAAAACCATAGTGGTGCAGCGAAGCGATTCAGACGCACCGGTAGTGGAAAGTTTAAACGCGCACAAGCGTTTACCAGCCATATCCTGACCAAGAAAAGCACTAAACGGAAACGTCAACTGCGTTCAACACTGACAATCTGTAAAGCAGATCATCTGTCAGTCCGTAAATTATTGCCTCTTCTATAATCAAGGAGTTATCCGATGGCTAGAGTTAAACGGGGTGTAACAGCCCGCGCCCGTCATAAAAAAGTTATCGCGCAGGCCAAGGGGTATCAAGGCCGCCGCAAGAATGTTTATCGTGTAGCGGTTCAGGCAGTTACCAAAGCTGGTCAATACGCCTACCGTGACCGTCGCCAGAAAAAACGTGTTTTCCGTACCTTGTGGATCGCTCGTATCAATGCGGCGGCTCGTGAATGCGGAATGTCATACAGTCGTTTGATTGATGGTCTGAAAAAATCATCAATTGAGATCGATCGTAAAGTTTTAGCAGATATTGCTTATCATGACTCTGCTGCATTTGCTGCTATTGCTGCAAAAGCAAAAGCGGCTTTGACTAACTAATCGTTCGGTTCGCTTAGGCGGATCAGATTTAGTTGTACCAGAAAGGGCTGTTGATGACGGCCCTTTTTTATTTCTGAATGATCCTCAGGTGGAGAAAGTATGACTGAACTGGCAACGCAGTTACTGGCATTAAAAGACATCGTTGAGGCAGCAAAAAACGCTATCCATAACGCGATTGATGCCAAAACTCTGGATAACGTCCGGGTCGAGTACCTGGGCAAAAAAGGCAAAATTACTGCATACGTGAAAGAGCTTGGCAATGTCGGCGCTGATGAACGACCGTTGATCGGTAAAGAGGTCAACCTTGCCAAACAAGAAGTCGCTGCTTTAACTGAATCCCGTGCCAGAGCACTGGCTGAAGAAGCGATGCATGCTGCGTTAGCAGCCGAAACAATCGATGTGACCTTGCCAGGACGTAACAGTGATGTTGGCGGCCTGCATCCAGTGACGCGAACCTTACAGCGGATTGAGCAGTATTTTCGACAAGTCGGTTTTCAAATTGCCGATGGACCGGAAATTGAAGATGGTGATCATAATTTCACTGCCTTGAATATTCCGGAAAGCCATCCGGCCCGTGCGATGCACGACACATTTTATTTTGATACCGAGCTGCTGTTGCGTACGCATACCTCACCGGTACAAATCCGTGTTATGGAAGAACAGCAACCCCCATTACGAATCATTGCCCCCGGGCGTGTTTATCGTTGCGATTCAGATTTAACACATACGCCTATGTTTCATCAGGTTGAAGGCTTAATGGTTGATGAAAACATCAGCTTTACTGATTTGAAAGGTATTTTGGCTGATTTTCTGCAGGCTTTTTTCGAAAAATCACTGAATGTCCGGTTTCGCCCTTCCTATTTTCCATTTACCGAACCCTCAGCCGAGGTCGATATTGAATGTGTGATCTGTGATGGGAGCGGTTGCAGAGTTTGCAGTCAAACCGGATGGTTGGAAGTGTTGGGTTGTGGCATGGTACACCCCAGCGTTTTTCAGCATGTCAATATTGATAGTGAAAAGTATCTTGGTCTGGCGTTTGGCATGGGCGTAGAGCGATTGGCAATGCTGCGTTACGGTGTGAATGATTTACGATTGTTTTTTGAAAACGACCTGCGTTTTCTGCGTCAGTTTAAATAGGATAGGTAGTTCGCCATGAAATTAAGCGAAAATTGGCTGCGTGAATGGATAAATCCTGACTTTGATGTGCAGGTAATTGCTGAAAAACTCACGCAGGCTGGATTGGAAGTTGATTCGATCACGCCAGTGGCGGGAGACTTTTCCGGTGTGGTGGTTGGTGAGGTCAAATCAGTCATTCCTCATCCGGGTGCCGATAAATTACGGGTCTGCGAGATCGATATCGCTGGAGATGAATTACTGCATATTGTCTGTGGTGCCAGTAATGTGCGCGAAGGACTAAAAGTTCCTGTGGCTGTGGTAGGCGCGGTATTACCAGGTGATTTCAAGATTAAAAAAGCCAAGCTGCGCGGCGAGCCTTCATTTGGTATGTTGTGTTCAGCTAAAGAGTTAGGACTGACCGAGTCATCCGATGGGCTGCTGGAGTTACCGGATGATGCACCGCTTGGACGGGATATTCGCGACTATCTGGCATTAAATGATTTCACCATTGAGGTCGATTTAACCCCAAATCGCAGCGATTGTTTAGGGGTGGCCGGTATTGCGCGTGAACTGGGCGTGATTAGTCGTACCGACTTGACGCCAGTAACCATTCAGCAGGTGCCGGCTGAGGTTAACACCACTTTTCCAGTGGCTGTAGAGGCGGCTGATGCTTGTCCAAACTATGTTGGCCGAGTTATCGAAAACATTAACCCAGAGGCGAAAACCCCATTATGGATGCAAGAGAAATTGCGCCGCAGTGGCCTGCGGAGTTTGGGGCCGATTGTTGATATCACGAATTATGTGATGCTGGAGCTGGGCCAGCCGATGCATGCCTTCGATTTGAACACATTACAGCGCGCAATAAGTGTGCGCTTTGCCAAGACGGGCGAAACATTGAGGTTGCTTGATGGACAGGATGTTGATATTGCAACAGATACCCTGGTCATTGCAGATGAATCTGGTCCATTAGCGTTAGCCGGGGTGATGGGAGGAGAAGCATCATCTGTCAGCTCAGCAACGTCATCACTATTCCTGGAGGCTGCGTTTTTTGTCCCGGAAACCATTGCTGGTCAAGCAAGAGCTTATGGTTTGCATACGGATTCTTCGCATCGTTTTGAACGTGGTGTCGACCCACAGCTGGCTCGGCAGGCAATGGAACGGGCAACAGGCTTGATTCTGGAAATTGCCGGTGGCCAGCCAGGACCACTGATAGTGGTTAGTGAACCCGATAGTGTGATGAAATCTCCCTCGATTTTGTTGCGCACTGAACGCATCAAGCGTGTGCTGGGTATCGAGCTTGCCGCTGCTGAGGTAGAGGAACAGCTGACACGCCTGGGTCTAGTGGTGAATGCTGTGCCGGAAGGCTGGTTGGTCGTTGTGCCGAGCTTTCGCTTTGATATTACGATTGAAGTTGACCTGATTGAAGAGCTTGGGCGTCTTTATGGCTATGATCGCTTACCAAAAACACGTCCAGAAATCAGTGTGCTTCCCGGCACAGTTTCTGAAAAAAAAATGACGATTGAGCGACTACAAAGCTTGTTAGTCGATCGTGGTTATTTTGAAGCGATTACCTATAGCTTTGTCGATCCGAATATTCAGCGTCACTTTGCCAAGGATGACCAAGCGGCTATCAAATTAGCCAATCCCATTTCTGCAGACTTATCGGTTATGCGGCATTCATTGTGGCCCGGGCTGGTTCAGGCGATGGTATACAACCTGAATCGTCAGCATGATCGTATTCGTTTATTTGAAGTTGGCCGGGTATTTCGCGGCGATCTGACTAGTATCGAACAAAGACAATGCATCGGTGGCTTGATTTACGGTGATGTTAGGTCGGAGCAGTGGGCCGAAAGCGCGCGCAAAGTGGATTTTTATGATGTCAAAGCGGATGTTGAAGCGTTAATAAGTTTAGGTAATGGCAAGGTTACGTTTCGTGCAGAGGTCCATCAGGCGCTACACCCCGGCCAATCAGCGCGGATCTATCATAACGAGCAACCGGTTGGCTGGGTGGGCGCCTTACATCCTAAATTAAATAAACCATTAGGTTTTACTGGTAAAGCCTTTGTTTTTGAGCTGGATTTAGCCGTTTGTCTGCAATCTTCAATTCCACAGTTTACGGTGTTGTCACGCTATCCAGCCATCCGTAGGGATTTAGCACTGCTGGTTGATAACAGCATTATGGCTGCTGATGTTGAGCATTGCCTGGACAGTGTTGAGTCTGATATTCTTAAAGCAATTCAATTATTTGACGTGTATTCTGGAGATGGTATCGAAGTTGGTAAGAAGAGTCTTGCCGTGGCATTCCATCTTCAACATGGTGAGAGAACCATGACCGACGATGAGGTTGATGCGTTAATGCTGAAAATCACCCAAACATTACAAAACACTTTAGGTGCGGTTGTCAGAAGCTAACGTCGGTTAAAAAATAATAATTAGAGGATAACAACAAAATGGCACTCACAAAAGCCGATATGACAGAACAACTCTATGAAGAACTGGGGTTTAATAAACGCGAAGCAAAAGAGTTGGTTGAAATGTTTTTTGAAGAGATTCGTTGCGCGCTAGAAAGCGGGAATCAAGTAAAGTTGTCAGGATTTGGCAACTTTGAGTTGCGTGATAAAAATGAACGGCCTGGCCGTAACCCGAAAACGGGCGAAGAGATCCCGATCAGTGCCCGCCGTGTCGTTACTTTTCGTCCAGGTCAGAAACTGAAAGCGAGGGTGGACAGTTATGCTAGAGGCGAGTAATAATAACGAATTGCCGGCGATCCCTGGAAAACGTTACTTTACTATTGGTGAAGTCAGTGAATTGTGTGGCGTTAAGCCACATGTTCTGCGTTATTGGGAACAGGAATTTTCACAATTAAAACCCGTTAAACGTCGCGGAAATCGACGTTATTATCAGCGCCATGATGTGGTATTGATCCGTGAAATTCGTGGTCTGCTTTATGAGCAAGGCTTCACCATTGGTGGCGCTCGCCAGCAACTGGAAGCGGAGCATAAACCTGAAGTCAGCCAACAGAATGAAAACCACAAACAATTGATTGATGACATGCTGAAAGAGCTGGAACAAATTCGGACGATTCTGGCGTAATGGGCTATAATTAACAACTTACTTGTCGGGGCATGGCGCAGCCTGGTAGCGCACTTGCATGGGGTGCAAGGGGTCGAAGGTTCAAATCCTTCTGTCCCGACCAATAAAATCAACAGCTTATCAATGTGTTTTCTTTTTTAAAATTCTTGATGTCCGTTTCAGTACACAAATAGTACATAAAATTTATACAGCATTTTTCTTTCTGAAGAACAAATTATTTTTGCTGCATATAGTCGTTTTGCGCATAAAACTAAAATCTAACTATCGGATGAGCGTACTTTTTAACGCTTGAAAAAATTCTCTTCATTAGAAATTCTGGCGCTAGATATTCTTTTCATAGCGTACATATCTTACTATCTACTCAGCCCAATCCTTCTCAAAATCCAAATGGGAAGTTTTGGTCATTATTCTAGGTTTATCTCTCTAATCACCAGTAATGTCCAATCATAAAAAACTGTATGAAACATGTTGAAACAGTAAGATAGGTTTTTTATGTAACTTATTGAACTGTATTTACTATTTATGAAACAGGAAGATACTCGATGGGATGGTTATGCTCTCATGGGGTGCAAGGGGTCGAAGGTTCAAATCCTTCTGTCCCGACCAATAAAATCAACAGCTTATCCATAAATTCTCTTTCTAATACCGATTAATATTCGGTTCTTCTTGATAAACAGCACATCACATTTTCGGCCACACTGTTCGCCAAACACTTTGTTTTACAGGTTTTCCAGATTGTGTCGCGTTGCTATCTGTCGCATTCTTTAGATAGTATTTCTCCAAATAACAGATGCTTCTTACAACGAGCATGTAAATATCCTGATGGGAGGGGAAAGTGCAGTTTAATATCTTGGGTAATAGTGATCTTAATGTAAGCCGGATCTGTCTTGGCACCATGACTTATGGTGAGCAGAACTCTCAGCAGCAGGCGTTTGAGCAACTTGATTATGCGGTCGCGCACGGCATTAATTTTATTGATACAGCAGAGCTTTACGCCATTCCACCCAGAGCAGAAACCTATGGGGCAACCGAAACCATCATCGGTAACTGGCTGAAGCAGCGTGCTCGCCGCGATGATTTAGTGATTGCCAGTAAAATAGCAGGGCCGGGTGCGGACTGGGTTGCGCATATCCGTCAAGGACAGTCACGGTTTGATGATAAAAATATCAGTGAAGCATTAGATAACAGCCTGCAACGGCTGCAAACAGATTATGTGGATTTATATCAGCTACATTGGCCCGAAAGGCAGACCAATTATTTTGGCAAGTTAGGTTATCAGGCGGATGCCGAGGAAGCTGAAATGACCTCTGTAGTTGAGACGCTGCAGGCACTGGAAAAACATATTAAGGCCGGTAAAATTCGCTATATCGGTTTATCGAATGAAACTCCTTGGGGAATCATGCAGTTTCTTTGCGTAGCAAAAGCCATGGGCTTACCGGTGATTGCTACCATCCAGAATCCGTATAGTTTGTTAAATCGCAGCTATGAGGTAGGGTGCGCTGAAATCAGTCATCGTGAAAATGTGCCGTTGCTTGCTTATTCTCCATTGGGCTTTGGTGCGTTAACAGGGAAGTATCTGCACGGCGCTACGCCGGCTAATGCTCGGCTGAGCTTGTGGCCGCATTATGCGCGTTACAGTAATTCGCAAGCGGTAAACGCCACGCAGGCTTATGTCGATTTAGCAGTGCAGAATCAATTAGATCCTGCGCAAATGGCGCTGGCGTACGTGCATAGCCGTACCTTTGTCGGCGCGACAATTATCGGTGCAACCAGTATGCAGCAATTGCAGTCGAACATTGCCAGTAGCGAATTACAACTTACAAATGATGTGCTTGCTGCAATCGAAGCCATTCATCAACGGATCCCTAACCCGGCGCCATAAAGCGGAATATAGTGAAAATGTGTGTTAGCGCAGGAAAAATGATGTGTCGTTATGATAGCTTAGCCGGTTCATTATGCGCTGCGATGACGTTGCCAGTGTCTTTGGCCTTATGTCGATATTAGCGTTCGAAACACTGGATTCAGGTATCTGGCAACATGGATAGTCAACTCCAATACACTGTACTTATCGTTGATGACGATCCCGTTACTCGTTTATTGATGAGACAGTCACTTAAAGCGCCGAATATCGTCATTGTTGAAGCGGAAAACGGGGAACAGGCTTTAACACTGTTTGCCGTTCATTTACCGGATATCACGCTGCTGGATGTTTCCATGCCCGGCATGGATGGTTTTACTTGCTGTCGCCGTTTACGCCTTCTGCCCAAAGGGAAGGAGTCGGCTATTGTGATGGTAACGGTGCACGATAAGCTGGATGATATTCACCGTGCTTTTGAGGCGGGCGCAACGGATTTCATTACCAAACCATTTAAATGGCCATTATTCGCTCACCGCATTCACTATATTTTAAAAGCCAATAATACCCTGCGTGAATTCAGCCAAAGCCAGTCCAGACTGGCAAAAGCGCAATCTATTGCACATCTGGTGTATTGGGAATGGGATTTTAAGCAACCTCGCATTGATTGCAGCAGCGATATGTATGCACTGTTGGGTATTAGCGAAAATGAGCCGTTTTTGACATTTAAAAAAGTGCTCAAACATCTGCATCCAGACGACAAGGCTTTATTTAAACAAGCATTGCGTAAAGCGTTTTATCAGAAGCAGCCCTACGATATCGAATATCGCATTCACTCAGCCAACGATAAAGTAATTTATCTGCACGAACGTACTGAAATCACCAAAGACTATGATGGCTGGAAAATAATCGGCACTTTGCAGGACATCACGTCATTAAAACAGTCTGAACAGGAAGTTGCCTATTACACTTATTACGATACGTTGACCGATCTGCCGAATCGTCGTTTGTTTATTGAGCAGCTGGAAACCACGCTGGAACGTGCCAAACATAAACATCATTCGTTGACATTGATATTCATTGATTTGGACCATTTCAAATCGATCAATGATACCCACGGACATCAGGTGGGCGATGAGCTGCTACGTCAAGCGGCGGATCGGATTAAAGATTGCTTGCGTGATGCTGATCTGATTGCCATCAGTAAAGGTCAGGATGACCAGATTGCACGCTTTGCCGGCGATGAATTTACCGTGATGTTGACCGATATTGATAATGTGGAAGTGCTGGCGAAGATTGCACAGCGCATTGTCGCCAAGTTCGAAAAACCATTTGAAATCAAACAACATAATCTGCTTAGCACCGTTAGCATCGGTATTGCGATTTTTCCGGAAGATGGCGACAGTGTTGAGAGTTTGATGCAACACGCCAATGTCGCAATGAATCATGCGAAAGAGCTGGGGCGCAACAACTATCAGTTTTTCTCTACCGAAATGAATGACTATCTGTTTGAGCGCCTGCAAACAGAGCAGGATCTGCGTAATGCCTTGTCAAAAAATGAATTTCTACTGTTTTACCAGCCGCAGGTTGATGTCAAGACGCAGAAAATCATTGGTTTTGAGGCGTTATTACGCTGGTTGCATCCTGTTAGAGGACTGTTAGGACCACTGTCGTTTATCGATATAGCGGAAAAAAGTGGACTGATTCTGCCAATCGGTCAGTGGGTGCTGCAGCAAGCCTGTATGCAAACCAGACAGTGGCAGCAGCGATTTGCAACTGACTGGCGTATTTCCATCAATCTTTCAGCAATACAGTTTAATCAGAAATTATTGATTGAGCAGATAAGGAAAAGCCTTGATGAGTCTGGCTTAGCGGCGCACCTACTGGAGCTTGAGATAACCGAAACAGCCATGCTGAAGGATGTAATGGAAACCATTCCACTGCTTAATGCATTGAAAGCACTGGGCATTAATTTAGCGATTGATGATTTTGGCACTGGTTATTCGTCGCTGAGTTATTTGAAAAATTTTCCTGTTGATACGTTGAAAATCGATAAGTCATTTGTCGATGAGATTGTTGAAAGCCCAAAAGACGCCGCTATTTCGAGAACAATTGTGCAGCTTGCTGAAAACCTCGGGCTGCGAACCATTGCCGAAGGCGTCGAAAACAGCAAGCAGGCGAAAATGTTGGCAGAAATGGGCTGTAAAGAGCTGCAAGGCTACTATTTCTGTAGGCCGTTACCGGCAGGTGAAGTTGAGCGATTGTTACAAAAAGGCAATATCCTGCCGCCACGTGAAGCAAACTAGCGAAGTTTTTTGGGCAAGCTGTCAACTTCTTCATCCAGTCGATCCAATACGCCGAGATCCAGCACTGGCGATGCATCAATATGCTGAGCGTCCATCATCTGCGCGACCCGTTTTAACGCCGACATAATCATCGCTTGCTCCCATTCATCCAGTTTACTGAACTCACGAGTGAATCTGTCCTGTAGTGGGATAGGGGCGCTTTTAAGGGTTTCCAGCGCGCTTTCTGTCAGGTAAGCATGGACTTTTCGTCTATCTGTTTGTGAGCGTTGACGATAGACCAGCTGCCGTTTTTCCAGCCGATCCAGAATTGACGTTACGGTGGCCTGACTCAAACTCATATCTTGAGCCAGTTCGCCAATCGTCACTTGCCCTCTGTCGCGCAGTGTCTGTAATAACAGGATCTGCGGCGCAGTGAGACCGGTTGTTTTGGCCAGATATTTAGAGTGCAAATCGGTCGCACGAATCACGCGCCGTAATGCTATCAAGACTTCTTCAATATGCTTCAACAGGTGTTCCTTTTTGGCATGACTCAAATCGAGCGCATCAATTGTCTCGGTATTTATTTGAAGTGAGTTCAACATATTCTCCCATGTTTTTCAGGCGAAGATTCAATCAAAGCCAGTCGTGGCTGATCCCTTATCAATACTGGGATTCCACTTAAATCGCCAGTTAATCGTATGGTTCTCTATGCAAGTTAATTGATAAAAAAATGTTTAGCTTGCTAAATGTTTAGTGTACTATATATATCATTAATCTTATCTTCAAGCGTATAGGCTCTTTTAATCGGGGTTTAATAATGTTTTATTAATGGTGCTTGATAAATGATGATTGAAATTGTTTTGTATAGTAAATAATAGTGTTGAATGTAATGTCTACTAAGAAAACCGCTTTACTAACCGCTGAATTAGTAATGCCGACAGCTGAGCATGGGGCTGCTGTTCATAAACTGATTGCTGAATGCCCGCCTCTGGATACCAATTCAATGTATTGCAACCTGCTGCAAAGCAGTCATTTTGCTGATACTGCCGTGGCAGCAATTGTGGATGAGCAATTGATCGGCTTTATTTCGGGGTACCGGATTCCACAACGACCAAATACGTTGTTTGTCTGGCAGGTTGCCGTAGGAGAGCAGGCGCGCGGGCAGGGACTAGCCCAAAGAATGCTGAAAGCTATTTTGATGCGGGAATCGAGTCATGACATTAATCATATCGAAACCACAATCACGGCGAATAATCGGGCGTCATGGGCATTGTTTGAAAGTCTGGCGCGTCAGCTGGATACCAATATCAGCAGTAGTGTGATGTTTGAACGCCAGCAGCATTTTGCCGATCAACATGATACTGAAATGCTGGTCCGAATCGGGCCGTTTAACCCGATAACGTTATGAATTACCACCTTAACGGAACAGGAATAACTTCCATTTTCACAGGAGAGAAAACCGAATGAAAATTTTTGACGAAATTGAATCTGAAGTGCGTTCATACGCCCGTTCGTTTCCACGTTTGTTTAATAAGGCTCAAGGCGAGTTGATTTACGATGAAGACGGTAATGAATATATTGACTTTCTGGCCGGTGCCGGTTCATTGAACTATGGACATAATCATCCGGTGTTCAAGCAAAAACTGGTCGAGTATATCCAGCAAGATGGTATTACCCAGGGCCTGGATCTGCATACCCAGGCGAAGGGGGAGTTTTTAGAAAGCTTTAATGAAAATATCCTGAAACCCCGGAATCTGGAATATGTTGTCATGTTTACAGGGCCTACCGGGACCAATGCTGTCGAAGCCGCCCTCAAAATTGCCCGTAAGAAAACCGGTCGTGAAAATGTTATTTCATTTACCAACGGCTGGCATGGTCAAAGCTTGGGGGCACTGTCAATGACTGGGAATTCCACGCATCGTGGTGGTGCCGGTATTGCGTTACCCGGCAATATCCGTATGCCATACGACGGTTATTTGGGCGACGAATTTGATACCACAAACCTGCTTGACAAAGTGTTGTCAGATTCCAGCAGTGGTGTAGACAAACCGGCAGCAATGATTGTAGAAACGGTGCAAGGCGAGGGTGGTATTAATGCCGCTTCAATGACCTGGCTACAAAGTTTGTCAGAAGTTTGTAAAAAGCATGATGTCTTACTGATCGTTGATGATATTCAGGCGGGTTGTGGTCGTACCGGTACTTTTTTCAGTTTTGAAGAAGCCGGTATTTATCCGGATATTGTCACTATATCGAAATCGTTGAGTGGTTATGGACTGCCGATGGCGGTTGTGTTGATGAAGCCGGAAATTGATCAATGGAAGCCGGGCGAACATAACGGCACATTTCGTGGCAACAATCATGCGTTTGTCACCGCGAAAGCGGCATTGGATCACTTTTGGAAAGATGATCGTTTTGCCAAGGAAGTGCAACGCAAGGGACGTTATATTGCCAAGCGAGTCGATGAGATTGTGCTGAAGTATGGTGAAGGAAACTTCAATTCTCATGGTCGCGGCATGTTCCGTGGCATTAATTGCGTCAGTGGCGAACTGGCCGGTCAGATAACCCGTAAATGCTTCCAGAATGGCTTGATTATCGAAACCAGCGGAGCCGATGATCATGTGGTGAAATTCTTGTGTCCCTTGACCATCAGTGATGAAAACCTGAAAAAAGGTATTGATATCCTGGAAAAAGTCATCAAGGAAGTGTGTGATAAAGCGGACACCATCCCTGAAGAAAGAGATTTTTTTGAAGGCGATTATTCCGTCAGTGATGAAGCCGGTAAGTCGGACAGCTTTGATTTATCCGAGCATAAAGTCGCCAGTTAACCGGTTCCCGTTGCCGTTTTTTTGCTGAACCGGTGCCTGGTTCAGCGAATATCTTAACTTTTATAAGGATAACACCATGATTGTCAGACAGCTGCAGCAAGCTGAAAAAACTTCTCGTCGAATTGTTTCGCCAGATGGAAACTGGGAAAGCACCCGTTTGTTATTGAAAGAGGACAATATGGGCTTCTCCTTCCATGTCACCACGATTTATGCAGGAGCCGATTTTCGGATGCATTACCAGAATCATTTTGAATCCGTGTACTGCATCAGTGGTGAGGGTGAAGTAGAAACCTTGGATGATGGCAAGATCTACAAGATTACCCCGGGTACGCTCTATAACCTCAATCAACATGATCGTCATATTTTGCGGGCATTTAAAGAATTGAAGTTGGTCTGCGTGTTTAACCCGCCATTAAATGGCAAGGAAGTTCATAACGCAGAAGGTGCTTATGAGCTTGAGGCTGAAACCGTCTCAGATTAAACGTTCTGAACAGATCCTTGAATAACAGAGAAAATAAGCGAGCAAACCAGAGAGTAACCATGCAATTTCATACGGTAGAGAAAATAGGCGGCACATCAATGAGTGATTATGTCGCTGTACGTGACAATATCATTCTGAAACCAGTACATAATGCGTCTATTTACAACCGGGTGTTTGTTGTATCGGCGTATGGTGGTGTTACCGACTTATTGCTTGAGCATAAGAAAAATGGTAATCCCGGCGTCTTTGCCGAATTTGCCAACAGTTTGAGTGATAAAAGCTGGGTTGAGGCGATGGACAAGCTAAAGCGGGTAATTTTCTCTATCAATCAACAGCTGTTTACCGAGCAGGATATGCGTGAGCAGGCAGATCATTTTATTGGCGAACGTCTGGACGATGCCGAGCGTGTGTTGGCAGATTTACAACGGCTTTGTCAGCATGGGCATTTTGCACTAGATATGCATTTAGCAACGGTGCGGGAAATGTTGGCCAGTATCGGGGAGGCGCATAGCGCCTGGAATACCGCGATGCTGTTGAAAAAAGACAACATCAACGCGCGTTTCGTTGATCTAACTGGATGGCAGACCAATACGCATATGACGCTGGATCAGCGTATTAATGA
>CANRLD010000011.1 GCA_947631375.1 uncultured Methylophaga sp.
CGACAATTTCATGTCCAGGGACGACCGGATACACCGTGCTGGCCCAGTCGTTTCTAGCCATATGCAGATCGGAGTGGCAGACACCGCAGTAAAGAATTTCGATTGCAACATCATTTTCCCGCAGCGCCCGCCGCTCAAAGGACATGGGGGCAAGTGGGGATTCTGCAGAATGTGCAGCATAACCAATAGTTTTCATCTTTCGACTCTCCTGGGAATAATAAATAAATGTGTTGCTAACTTGATTTGTAGTGGCGAATGAAACATCAACTGGCAGGTGATTATGCTATCGCCATTACCAAGCCGCTACCAGCGTGTTGATTGAACCATAGCGTAAAAAAATGAAAGATGTAACCAGTGACAGTCTTCAATAAACACCAAGTCTCTGATCATAATACTGGTGATTTTAATACGTCAGAGAAAATGGGACAGGTGACATTTTAAATTATCTATTATTTCGTCTTATCAGTTTTACTTATAAACTCTTTGGAGTGTTATGAGTGAGAACAATATACTAAGCAAGCCAGTGCCAGCCAGTTGCTGGATAAAAATAGCATAGACGCGACAGTATCGCCTTTCACATCAGCATCTTAAGTATCTTTGTCGGTCACTTTTATGACCTTCTAACGCCAAGTGACGCTTGGTATGCGTTGGGTATTTCTTCAGGACTCAAACAGATAGTCGCTATTGTGGGAGGGGCTGTTTGATTCGTTATGTCTTTATGGTTTATGGATATTGTTGGATTGAAGACTGCCTCATCCTGTCGTTCGTATACTCAGCAGTATCCTCGATATTCTTATTTTATTTTTGGGTCAGTTGTTACTAGGGTTGGGAAGCATTGAGACTGTCTGAATCGTTAATTGAAAAGCTGTCTATTGATCCAGAAAGCTTTGGAGAGCGTGCGTGCGAGCAATCGCATTGTGATTCAGCGCAGCATGGGGGGCATTTAGGGCAGTTGAGTTCGGGGCAAATAACTACTGAGCGTGATCAAAAACGTACCCTTTGGCTAGTTAGCATATCGCTGATGTTTTGTTTTGCGGCCTGGACCGTGTTATCCGTGGTCGGTATTAAAATCCGTGACGAGATGGGACTCCTGAATACCCAACTGGCATTGCTCATCGCAATGCCAGTTCTCACAGGGGCACTGAGTAGGCTGGTTCTGGGGGTGATGTCAGACCATCTTGGTGGCCGGCGGATTTTTATCATCTTGATGCTGATTCCGGCAGGTTTTCTGTGGTTATTCAGTGTGAGTAGCAGTTACAGCATGATGTTGTTGTCATCGGCTGGGTTTGGTTTGCTAGGTGGTAGTTTTGTTGTGGGCGCTGGCTACACTTCCTCATGGTTCAGTCAGTCAGATCAGGCAAAAGCGCTGGTTCTCCTAGGCTCTGCGACCATGGGTATGGCGATGACCTCGTTTGGTTCTGCTTTGCTGCTTGAGTATTTGACGTGGCAACAAATGATACAGCTGACGGCAATTACGCTGGTGGCGGTAGCGGGTTGCTTCCAAATCATGGCACGACCTGAGCCGATCCGCAGTGAGTTACGCAAACAATTACTTTCTCGGTTAACGCCAATCGCAGAACCAGCAGTATGGCGGTTTTCATTTTATTACTTTTTGCTGTTTGGCGGCCTTATCACCCTGGTTTTATGGCTGCCGGTTTATCTGGTCGAAGTTTATCGTCTGGCATTGACTCAAGCGGGCGCGGTGACGGCATTATTTATTGTGGTAGCTTCTTTAGCACGGATGCCTGCCATGAGCTTAATCCACAAGATCGGTGCCAGGCGTTCAATGTATATCAGCTTTGGTGGCGTGATGGGCTGCGCATTTTTACTGAGCTATCCACCGACAACTTACGTGGTGCATGGCATCACTGCCAGCTATCAATTTGGATTGTCGATGAATCTTGCGGTCTTTGCTCTCTTGGCCTGTGTTCTGGGCTGTTTCTTATCGCTTGGCAATGTTGCCGTGTTCAGACATATTCCTGACTATTTTCCAAACCATATCGGCATCGTCGTTGGTACGGTTGCAATGATTGGTGGGCTGGGCGGCTTTATGTTACCGCTTACTTTCGGACTTATCAGCGATGTTGTCGGTGTTTGGCAGTTAAGTTTTATTTTATTGTCGGCGATGGCCGGCGTTTCTATTTTGTGGCTGCATTTTACTATTCGCCGTGCAGAACGTATTGAATGGAGCTTGGGACAGTACGTTTCCGATCTGCCTGAGTTATCAACGCCATCTATTTTTGTGCTGGAAGACTGGCGGCCTGACGATCAACATTTTTGGCAACACACAGGTAAAAGAATTGCCAGCCGTAATCTATGGATCTCTAGTTTCTGTTTGTTGCTTGCTTTTGCCGTCTGGACAATCTGGAGCATTCTCGTTGTTAAAATGCCAGATCTGGGGTTTGCTTATAGTGCTAATCAATTATTTTGGCTGGCAGCATTACCGGCACTGTCTGGTGCAACACTCAGGTTATTTTATGGTTTTATGGTGCCTGTGTTTGGCGGACGCCGCTGGACAGCCTTATCGACCGCAACGCTTTTGATACCGTGCATCTGGTTAAGTCTTGCATTGCAGGATCCTGATACGCCTTATGCAATCATGTTGATATTGGCCCTGTTGTGCGGCTTTGGCGGTGGCAACTTTTCTTCCAGTATGGCCAATATCAGTTTTTTCTTTCCCAAAAAAGACAAAGGCGCAGCACTTGGTTTGAATGCAGGATTGGGGAATCTTGGAGTATCAGTCATGCAGTTGGTTGCTCCTCTCATCATCTCCAGCAGCCTTCTCGGCGGAGAGTCGCTAACGGTGACTGCCGGGCCACTGCTTGGAGAGCCGATCTGGTTGCATAATGCAGCATTAATCTGGGTGCCGTTTATTGCCATTGCAGCGATTGTTGCCTGGTTTGGAATGAATGATATTTCGTCGGCTAAATCCTCCTTTTCTGATCAAGCCATTATATTCAAGCGGTTTGATAACTGGACGATGTGTGTGTTGTATTTGGGGACATTTGGCAGTTTTATCGGTTTTGCAGCGGGATTTCCGCTACTCAGTGGCAAACTTTTCCCTGACGTTGATGCGATGAAATATGCCTTTATTGGCCCATTGATCGGCGCGTTGGTAAGGCCATTAGGCGGCGTTTTAGCCGATAAACTCAGTGGTGCTGTCGTCACTTTCTGGCTTTTTGTGATAATGATTGCTGCTGTTTTTGGGGTGATTATCTTTTTGCCCTCTACCGAGTCGAGTGGCAGTTTTGCCGGTTTTTTTGCGATGTTCCTGCTGCTGTTTTTGGCCAGTGGTGCGGGCAATGGTTCCACCTTCAGAATGGTGCCGATAATTTGTTTTACACTTAGAAGCAAAGCATTGGGCGAGCAAAAGCAAGAACAAGCGCTGATTGAAGCGAATCGTGAGTCTGCAGCGATACTGGGATTTATCTCAGCAATAGCGGCGTATGGAGGCTTTTTTATTCCTAAGTCCTACGGTACGGCGCTCTCACTGACAGGTGATGTCAGAGCAGCGTTATACGGTTTCATCGCTTTTTATCTTGTTTGTATCGTTATCACGGCGTATTTCTATATGGGCAGCAAGGCGCGGGTTAGGTGTTAAATACGATCCGGCGCAGCGTAGGAGGGTAAAGCTGATGGATTCAATAATATTGTTACTACATGTACTTGGCGCAACGATCTGGACCGGAGGACATATTGTCCTGGCAGTGGGTATTTTGCCAACAGTGCTTAGAGAAAATTCGCCTGCAAAACTGCTCGAATTTGAGTCGGTCTATGAAAAGATTGGTATGCCGGCCTTGTTGATTCAGGTCATCACCGGCATTGCGATGGCATATCGCATGATACCTGACGTTTTTCAATGGTTTGATTTTTCTAACCCAATAGCCCACCTCATCGTGAGCAAACTCTGTCTGTTGTTGCTTACTATTGTCATCGCGCTTCATGCACGGTTACGCCTGATACCGGCGTTGTCTGCCAGTAATTTAAAGCTAATGGCCTGGCACGTTATTGCTGTGACCATTATTTCTGTGTTGTTTGTCGTTGTCGGCGTTTCATTTCGCACCGGCTGGTTTTACTAAGCTGGCGAGTATTAACTTTGACAAGTTAACGTGGTACGGGTCAGATGAAACAAAAAAAGGCTCTGAATATATTCAGAGCCTTTTTAAATTCTTATATGGTGCCCGGGGCCGGAATCGAACCGGCACGCCGGATTAGGGCGAGGGATTTTAAGTCCCTTGTGTCTACCAATTTCACCACCCGGGCAACAAGGGCGAGATCATACATTAATGAATGCGGCTTGGGAATCAGATTGTCTTAGAAAACGCTTGTTGTGGTGAACTCTGTCGATATTGGTCAAATATCATACAAATATTTCTAACCAGTAAGCGTCCTTGAGCAGTGACACGCAGGCGATGTTGCTGAATTTCAATCAAGCCTTCTTTGGCCATCGCCTTCAGTGCACTATTTTCCTCGGCAAACTGTGTATTAAAAGGTTGCCCTGACAATGTTGCCACTTGCTGAGTATCAAGCTCAAAATCACAGATCAAACGGGTGATAATCCAGCGGCGTAATTTATCTTCTGCGGTCAGTTGGAGGCCGCGCATTAACGGTAATTTATTTTGTTGCAGCAAAGCATCGTATTCCTGCAGCGTTTTCACATTTTGAGCATAGGCGTCGCCGACTTGGCCGATGGCGCTGATACCAAAACCGAGTAAATCGCATTCAGCGTGTGTCGCGTAGCCCTGAAAGTTTCGATGCAGACGGTTTTGCAATTGTGCCTGACTCAGTTCGTCGTCTGGCTTTGCAAAATGATCCATCCCGATATATCGATAGCCGGCAGCAGTTAATTTGATAATAGATAGCTGCAAGATGCTGAGTTTTTGTTCCGCTGATGGCAATTGTTCACGATTGATTTGCCGCTGACTTTTAAATAGTTCGGGCAGGTGGGCATAGTTGAATAACGATATTCTGTCTGGATCGGCGGCAATGATTTTATCCAGAGTGGTATTAAAGCTGGAAAGTGTTTGCAGCGGTAAGCCATAAATTAAATCCACGCTGATGGAGCGAAACTGCTGCTGACGTGCGGCATGGATTATCGCCAGTGTTTCGGCTTCTGACTGTATGCGATTAACCGCTTTTTGCACGAAGGGATCAAAGTCCTGTATACCGAGGCTGATGCGGTTAAACCCCAGCTCTCTTAATAAGACGATGGTTTCGGCGCTGGCTTCACGAGGGTCAATTTCAATGGAAATGTCGGCATCATCGGTGAGGTGAAAATGCTCTCGAGTTTTCTGCATCAGTTCCTGCATCTGTTGCTTGCTGATAAACGTTGGTGTGCCGCCTCCCCAATGCAGTTGCGTGACCGGTCTGCTGGTATCAATACAGGCGGCTTTGAGTGCCAGCTCTTTATACAGGTTTGCCAGATATGGCGCGGTATGTGCCCGGTTTTTAGTAATAATCTTGTTGCAGCCACAGTAGAAACAGACGGTGTCGCAAAACGGCAAATGGAAATATAACGATAGCGGGCCGCCACCCTTATTGGACAGCGCGGCATGTTTTATAAAGTCGGCCTGCGTAAAGCTGTCATTAATCTCTAGCGCCGTTGGATAGGAGGTATAGCGTGGTCCGGCGGTATCGTACTTTTGAATAAGTTGTCGATTAAAAATCAGCTGGTTTTGCATGCTAACGCCTTAAAAAACGGTTTGAAGTTGATTATAGACTGGCGGTTTTTGCCAGAGCGGGCTAGTGACGGAGTTGTTGATCCAGATCAGTCGGTAAAATGACCACTTGTCTGCGAGCGGACGATGGATGGAGAAGAATATTTATTGCCAAGCAGCTGTACATTTCAGTTCTGTTGGTCACTCTGCAAAGCAGGCTGCGTTATGAACCGTGATACAAACAGCAAATGTCGTAGAGAAGGTGCTGCTGGCGGCGGTGTATTAATGTTTGGTTATGCGCCTATCTACGGTATCATTAGCCGTTTATTTCAGCAGGTATCACACAAAGATTATGAAAGTTCTCGTCATTGGTGGTGGAGGCCGTGAGCATGCGCTGGCATGGAAGCTGAAACAATCGCCGCGTTGTAGTGAAGTTTTTGTCGCGCCGGGTAATCCGGGAACGGCAAATGAAGCAGGTGTCAGTAATGTCGATATTGCGGCTGACGATATTGAGGCATTGGTCGAGTTTGCACAGCAGAATAACATCGGCCTGACGGTTGTCGGCCCCGAAGTCCCCTTGGTTAAAGGTGTGGTTGATGCCTTTGAAAAAGCGGGCTTACGTTGTTTTGGTCCCAATAAAGCAGCAGCGCAGCTGGAAGCCTCTAAGTCATTCACCAAAGACTTTCTTGCCCGTCACCAGATTCCTACGGCGGCCTATCAGGTGTTTACTGATATTGCTGATGCCACCCGTTATATCAAGCAACAGGGTGCACCGATTGTGGTAAAAGCAGATGGCCTGGCCGCAGGAAAAGGTGTAATCGTTGCACAGACCGTTGCGGAAGCTGTCGCAGCTGTTGAAGATATGTTATCCGGTAATGCTTTCGGCGAAGCCGGTCATCGCGTGGTTATTGAAGAGTTTATGACCGGCGAGGAAGCCAGTTTTATTGTTATGGTTGATGGCGAACATATCTTGCCATTAGCCACTTCCCAGGATCATAAGGCGCGTGATAATGGTGATAAGGGACCTAATACTGGCGGTATGGGCGCTTACTCACCCGCTCCGGTCATTACTGATGCGGTATTTGATCGTGTGATGCGCGAGGTGATTGAGCCGACGGTAAAAGGGATGGCTGCTGATGGCCGACCTTACACAGGATTTTTATACGCTGGTTTGATGATTGACGAACAGGGCGCGCCGCGTGTGGTGGAGTACAACTGTCGTTTCGGCGACCCGGAAACACAACCCATCCTGATGCGTTTGCTTTCTGATCTGCTAGAGCTGTGTGAAGCTGCGTTAGACAAGCGGTTAAACGATGTTACTGCTGAGTGGGATCCACGAGCAGCGGTTGGTGTAGTGATGGCGGCGGGCGGCTATCCAGAAGAGTATCGCAAAGGCGATATTATCGAAGGTCTGGAAGCGATAGATACCGATCACACCCGTGTTTTTCATGCCGGAACGGTTTTTGACCAAGGCAAAGTTGTCACTGCTGGTGGTCGCGTATTATGTGTTACCGCGCTTGGCGACAGTGTTGCCGCTGCGCAGGAGCAGGCTTATCAAGCCGTGGCAAAAATTCACTGGCAAGATTGCTATTATCGAACAGATATAGCGTATCGAGCGGTTGCCCGCGAACAACAAAATTAAAAATAACGACTTTAAGGAGAAGACGTAATGTCTGTATCCCACCCGATCATTGCAGTAACTGGCTCATCTGGTGCCGGAACCTCGACTGTTAAACATGCATTCGAAGATATTTTTCGCCGGACGAATGTAAAGCCTGTGGTAGTTGAGGGTGATAGTTTTCACCGCTATAACCGTGAAGAAATGCGTGCGGCTGTTGCCAAAGCAGAGGCAGAAGGTGGTTCATTGACACACTTTGGGCCTGAAGCCAATTGTCTGGATCGTCTGGAAAAGTTATTCCAGACCTACTCTGAAACGGGGCGTGGCGAAAAGCGTTTCTACATTCATGATGAGTCAGAAGCCGTCAAGTTTAATCAGCCACCCGGTACGTTTACCGAATGGGAAGAGCTGGATGCCGACAGTGATTTGCTATTTTATGAAGGGCTGCATGGCGGCGTCGTTACCGATGAAGTGAATATCGCGCAGTATACCGATTTGCTGATTGGTGTGGTGCCGGTTATCAATATTGAATGGATCCAGAAAATCAAACGTGATTGCTCTAATCGCGGCTACTCACAAGATGCCGTCGTTGATATCATTTTAAAGCGCATGCCGGATTATATTCATCACATCACTCCGCAATTTTCTCGCACTCATATTAATTTCCAGCGGGTGCCACTGATCGACACCTCCAACCCGTTTGTGATGCGTGAGATCCCCACGGCGGATGAAAGTTTATGTGTTATTCGTTTTAAAGATCCGAAACAGGCAGATTTTCCTTACTACCTTTCAATGTTAAAAGACTCTTTTATGTCCCGGCCAAATAATATTGTGGTGCCAGGCGTAAAAATGGGCTTGGCGATGGAGGTCATCCTGACGCCATTTATTGAAGAAATGATGCAGAAAAAACGCCAGCGTGGTTAAGTAAAGCGGAATGAATGTGACTGTAGCGAACGCCCCCGCACCGCTATGATCTACTCAGACTGGCAATTACGACAGGCCTGTCTTGCTTTGACCGGGGGGGGCGTTATTGCATATCCAACGGAAGCCGTATTTGGCGTCGGTTGTGATCCTTGGAATGAAACCGCCATTATCCAGCTATTGACGCTTAAAAAACGGCCACTGGACAAAGGGCTGATTTTAATTGCTGCTGATTTTAACCAGCTACAGGCGTTTATTCAGCCGTTGCCAGCCGCTATTCTCGCCAAGTTGCAGGCCAGTTGGCCGGGGCCAAATACTTGGTTACTGCCTGTTCGGGAGACGATTTCACCTTTATTAACCGGCGGTCGCGACACGCTGGCGGTCAGAGTCACTGCACACCCTTTGGCAGCAGAGTTGTCTCGCCGATTTGGTGCTCCGGTTGTGTCCAGCAGTGCTAACATCACCGGTCTGCGGCCAGCTAAAAATGTGCGCCAAGTGCGTTGGCAATTACCTGAGCTGGATTATGTTTTACCGGGATCGTGTGGTGGTGCTGACAAACCTTCCACCATTCGCGATGCCTTAACAGATGAGATAGTGCGATGAGCAAACCAGATATTGACGCCGTTCGTGAGTATTTACTATCGCTTCAAAATACCATTTGTAAAAAGGTTGAAAACACAGATGCTCAAGCAGTGTTTGTCGAAGATGCCTGGCAGAGGGCGGAGGGCGGCGGCGGAAAAACGCGCGTATTGAGCAATGGACAGGTATTTGAACAGGCGGGAGTGAATTTTTCAGAAGTCAGTGGAGAAAAATTACCGCCTTCTGCGACGGTAAACCGGCCAGAACTGGCAGGTCGTCAGTTTCGGGCAATGGGGGTCTCGCTGGTGATCCATCCGCATAACCCGTATGTGCCGACCTCGCATGCCAATGTGCGGTTTTTTCTCGCAGAAAAAGCGGGTGAGGCACCAATCTGGTGGTTTGGTGGCGGCTATGATTTAACACCCTTCTATCCTTTTGAAGAAGATGTGATTCATTGGCATA
This sequence comes from uncultured Methylophaga sp., assembly GCA_947631375.1. Lineage (GTDB taxonomy): Bacteria > Pseudomonadota > Gammaproteobacteria > Nitrosococcales > Methylophagaceae > Methylophaga. Next base: position 9,238 of record CANRLD010000011.1, read on the forward strand.
AAACAGCCAAAAATGCTTGCGACCCGTTCGGTGAAACGGTTTATAACCAATATAAGCAATGGTGCGACGATTATTTTTATCTGGCGCATCGTCATGAGGCGCGTGGCGTTGGCGGTTTATTTTTTGATGATTTAAATGAACCAGACTTTGATCACTGTTTTGCGCTGCTTCGCAGTGTTGGTGATAGCTACACTACAGCTTATCTGCCGATCGTCGAGCGGCGAAAGAATACGCCGTATAGTGAGCCACAGCGTGACTTCCAACTATATCGCCGTGGCCGGTATGTGGAATTTAATCTGGTGTATGACCGCGGGACACTGTTTGGTTTGCAATCCGGCGGCCGTACCGAGTCAATCCTGATGTCTTTGCCGCCATTGGTAAAGTGGCGTTATAACTGGCAACCAGCACCTGGCTCGGATGAAGCCCGGTTGTATGATTACTTTTTGCAACCGCAAGACTGGCTGGGAAGCCGTTAGTTACGATTCTCTGGACAGGAGCGCCAGTTGATCCGCCTGGTATTCGCTGATTAATGGATCGATAACCTGATCCAGTTCGCCGGAAACGATTTCATCCAGTTTATAGAGTGTTAAGTTAATCCGATGGTCGGTAATGCGGCCTTGTGGGTAGTTATAGGTACGGATGCGCTCACTACGATCGCCGCTGCCGACCAGTAAACGCCTGGTTTCTGCTTGTTCTGTAGCCTGTTTTTCCTGCTTGGCAGCCATAATTCTGGATTGCAGCACCGACATCGCCTTGGCTCGGTTTTTATGTTGTGAGCGTTCTTCCTGACATTCGACAATAATGCCGGTGGGAATATGGGTCAGCCGCACGGCAGAATCAGTGGTATTGACGTGCTGCCCACCGGCACCTGATGAACGGAAGGTATCCATTTTGATATCGGCCGGATTAATGTCGATCTGATCGATCTCATCCGCCTCGGCTAAAATGGCAACAGTGCAGGCAGAGGTATGAATACGACCTTGTGATTCTGTTTCCGGAACGCGCTGTACCCGATGCGCACCAGATTCAAATTTCAGTCGTGAATAAGCGCCTTCACCGACGATCCGCGCGATAATTTCTTTATAGCCACCATGCTCGCCTTCCTGGGCATTTAGAACTTCCACTTGCCAGCGGCGCAGTTCTGCATAGCGGCTGTACATGCGGAATAAGTCACCAGAGAAAATAGCTGCCTCGTCACCGCCGGTACCAGCACGGATTTCCAGGAATATATTGCGTTGATCGTTGGGATCTTTGGGAAGCAGTAATTTTTGCAACTCAAGTGCCAGCTGTGCCTGCTTTTCTTCAGCGATGGCTAATTCTTCTTTTGCCATCTCACGCAGTTCAGCATCATTTTCCTGCAGCATGACGTGAGCATCTTTCACGTCGTTTGAGATTTTCAGATATTCCGCAAAGTGTTTAACGACCGGTTCGAGCTGTGCGTATTCTTGCGACAGGCTGCGAAACTTGTTCTGATCAGCCATGGTTTCCGGATCTGCGAGCAGGCCACTGATCTCTTCGTGTCGATCTGCGAGTGCTTCAAGTTTATGCCTGATGGAATCTTTCACGGCTCAATCCTTAATGTTGAATAAGCGACGGGCGGCATCAATCAATGGATTATCCTCATCAGATTCAAATGCTGCCTGGCGCAGTTGTTTACTGGGTTCGTGCAATAGTTTGTTGGTCAGGGTGCGCGCCAGTTCGGCCAGAACCACCTGAGCAGCGATCCCTTGTTCCAGTTGGCGCAAGGCTTTGTTTAACACTTGTGCGCTATATAATTGGCCTTGAGCACGAATGGAACGGATGACCGGCACGGCATCCTGGCTACGCATCCAGCCGGCAAAGTGATCGGCCTGACTGTTGATGATTTCCTCTGCCTGCTCGGCAGCATCACGACGTGACTGCAGGTTTTCTTCAATAATGTCATGCAGATCATCAACACCATATAGATAGATATCTTCAAGCTGTCCGACTTCCGCTTCTATATCGCGAGGAACCGCCAGATCGACCATAAAAATCGGCCGACGTTTCCGCTGTTTCAGAGCACTTTCCACCGAGCCTTTGCCTAATATGGGCAACTGACTAGCGGTTGAGCTGATCACGATATCGGCTTCGGCAAGATGTGCCGGAATTTCCCCCAGACTGATGGCATAACCATTGACCGAGGTCGCCAGAGCATGCGCGCGTTCAACGGTGCGGTTGGCAATAATCAAGCACTTGATTTTGTTATCAAACAGATGGCGGGCAACCAGTTCAATTGTTTCGCCGGCACCAATTAACAGTGCGGTGGAATCGGCAAGGTTACCGAAAATTTGTTTTGCCAGACTGACCGCGGCGAAAGCGACAGACACTGGGCTGTTACCAATAGCGGTATCGGTGCGGACTTGTTTTGCAACAGCAAAAGCATGCTGAAACAGGCGGCCTAAGGATTTACCCAGCGCCTGGGCATTGACTGCCTGCGTGTAAGCCGTTTTTAACTGGCCAAGGATTTGTGGTTCACCAAGTACCAGAGAATCAAGCCCACAAGCAACCCGATACAGATGCCTGACCGCTTCATAACCTTCATAGCGGTAAAAGTATGAGGGTGAAAGTTCGAGTGTTTGTTGCTGGAAATTGTGCAACCATAACAGGACATTACTGTCACAATCTTGGTTAAGGTGACAGTAGATTTCAGTACGGTTGCATGTCGACACAATAACGGCTTCGATGACATTGTCATTCGACATCAATGATGATAACGCCAAAGGCAAGTTATCAGCATCAAAGCTAAGCTGCTCACGCACAGCAACCGGCGCGGTTGTGTGGTTAATGCCGTAAGTGACAAGATGCATAATTTAAGGAGTCGTGTTGTATGCTGTTAAACTTTAACAGCCAGGTGCCTGATAGTTGGGTCTGGACAAAATTAATTCGTCATTCTATCAAACTCAATCAGTCAGGTCGTTGAATTATGGATTTTTTGCAACAATTACGCTGTTATTTGAAACCGTTTATCGCTTCGATACCTTGGGTGATAGTACCTGTTTTATTGTTCGGATGCGTAGCAACGGCCAAGCAAACGGACGAAAGCAATAGCCTTGAGCCGGTAGAGCTGGTTGAAGCGGAACAGACAAAAACTGACCAGGCCGAGATGACTTTGCCGCTTAGTCCTGAACTGGTTTATTACATCCTTGCGGCAGAGATTGCCGGGCAGCGGGGAGAGCTGGATATTGCGGTTGATCTATATAATCAGGCCGCCGAAATCACCGATTCACCAGCACTCGCCGGGCGTTCGGCACGGGTTTCGACTTTTTCCCGCGATCCGAAACGCATTGATCGGGCGTTGACACGCTGGCAGGAGGTTTCGCCTAACGAAGCCGAAGTGTATGTGATGCGCGTACCTTTTTTGCTGATGGAAGATAACTATCCGGAAGTTGTCAAAAATATAAATAAGGCGTTGGCACTGGACCCGGAAAATAAAGCCCAATATTTGGAAAGCCTAGCAGCGAATTTAAGTGAGAAAGGTGATCCCGAACGTGGTTTGCAAACCATTCTGGAGCTCGACGCCTATCAAAATGATGATCCGACGGCGCGATTCACCTATGCACGCCTGGCAGCATATTTTCAGCGTTTTGAAGTAGCAGAAATTGCGGTGAACGGCTTGCTGGAAGAATACCCGGAAAATGAAGTGTATCTGGGAATGAAAGCAGATTTGCTGCAAACCTTTAATAAAAGTGAAGAAGCACTAAAGTTGATTGCCAAAGCAGCAGAGCGGGAGGGGGCCAGCGAATCCTTGCGTTTTACCTACGGTAAATTGCTGGGGGAAAGCGGGCAGTCAGAGAAAGCGAAAGCCATTTTTGAAGCATTACATCTGGAAAATCCCGATAACCCTGATGTGATTTTTGCGTTGGGATTGCTGGCGCTGGAGCGCGAAGATGGCCAAACAGCCAAATCATTTTTTAGCCAATTGTTGCAATTGGGCGATGGGAGTGGCCAAGCCAGCTATTTCATGGGGCTGACTGAGGAAATGAATAACAATCTTGATTCTGCTCTGGTCTGGTTTGCGTCGGTGCCAATGGACAGTCCGCGTTTTGAAATGGCACAAACACGCTATATCAACCTGCTGGCCGAGCAGGGCAAGATTGATAAGGCGAGGCAACATTTGCAGCTGCTACGACAGGAACGTCCGCAACAGGCTATCGAATTTTATCTGTTTGAAGCGGCATTTTTGCGGGAGCAGCGGCTGCCAGATGAAGCATTAAATATTCTGCATGAAGCCTTAATCGCTTATCCAGGCAATCTGGACTTGTTATACAACCGGGCAATGGTGGCGGAATCTGTCGATGAACTGGAGATCCTGGAAACAGATCTGCGTACTATTTTAAAAATAGATCCGATGAACTCGCAGGCATTGAACGCGCTTGGCTATACATTGACGGATCGTACGGACCGTCATGCGGAAGCATTGGAGTTGATTAATAAAGCACTGGAATTGCGGCCGAATGATCCATATTACCTTGATAGTCTTGGCTGGGTTTACTACCGCCTGGGCGATTTGGAAAAAGCAGAGCATTACTTGCGTGAAGCCGTTGCGATTCAGGCTGAAGTCGAGTTTGTCGCCCATCTTGGCGAAGTTCTCTGGGTACAAAATAAAAAGCGTGAAGCAAGAAAATATTGGGAGCGGGGGAAGAAGCTGGACGCGGATAACAAAGTGCTTCTGGAAACCGTGCAACGGTTGGATAAATGAGACGGTATTTTGTTTTAGCAGCTGTTCTGCTGTTGAGTGCTTGTTCGCCAGTGTGGCAGACAAAGCCGTTACAGCCGGCAGAAGTGTTATGGGAAACACGGCAGGCAGAGTTAAAACAGCTCGACAGCTGGTCATTTCGGGGGCGCACTGTTATACGCCAAGATACTGAGGGCTGGAATGTCGGCGTGACCTGGCAGCAGCAGCAGGCGGATTTTGCAATCCGCTTGTTTGGCCCGTTTTCGCAAGGTGCGGTGGAGCTGAAAGGTAATAATCAGGCCGTGACCATGAGGTTTGCTGATGGTGACAGCTACTCTGCCGCCACGCCCGAACAGTTGCTGGCAGAGGTGATGGGCTGGTTGCTTCCCGTTAGTGCGTTACGCGATTGGGTGAGAGGCTTGCCGCATGAATTGATTGCAATAGATGAAAAGGTTCTGGATGAAAAAGGGCGGCTAACGCAATTGTCGCAGGCAGGCTGGCAGGTGACGTTTGTTGAATATGTGCCGTTGGATGGCAAAGAGGTGCCCGCCAAAATTTTTATTGACCATCCGCAACTCAGTATTCGGTTGGTCATGAATGGTTGGAAAGTAACTAAATGATGGAGTGGTGGCCGGCGCCAGCGAAGCTGAATCTGTTTCTGCATATCACTGGCCAGCGTGCCGACGGCTATCATGAGTTGCAAACGGCGTTTCAGTTTCTGCAGTATGGTGACAAGCTGAAGTTTACCGTTACAGAATGTGCAGATATCGTGCTGAAAAATGATTTACCGCAGGTGTTGGCAGAGGATAATTTAATTGTCCGGGCAGCAAAAACATTACAGACGTTCACCAAAACAGTACAGGGTGTTCAGATTGAACTGATAAAAAACCTGCCAATGGGGGGCGGTTTGGGCGGTGGCAGTTCGGATGCTGCTACTACGCTGGTTGCACTGAATGCGCTATGGGATTGCGGACTTGATGAAGTGACGTTGGCAAATCTTGGCCTTCAATTGGGCGCAGATGTGCCGGTTTTTGTGCGGGGACGCGCTTCATGGGCTGAAGGTGTGGGTGAAAAACTGACCTTCATTACACCGCCGGAACCTTGGTATCTGGTGCTGTTCCCGAGGTGTGCGGTGTCGACCAAAGAAATATTTTCTGCTTCTGAATTGACACGGGACTGTGAACCTATGACAATACCTGGCTTTCTTGCAGGGAAAGGCAGTAATATCTGCGAACCGGTCGTTAAGAAATTATATCCGCCGGTTGCACAGGCACTGACATGGTTGGCACAATATGCAGCCATGCCCCGGATGTCCGGGACAGGTTCCTGTGTCTTTGCCAGTTTTGATTCGGCCGATGAGGCTGAAACTATTTTAGAAAAAGTGCCAGACTACTGGCAGGCTTTTACTGCCAAAGGTTGTAACGAATCGCCATTACACCTTTGTGTAAAGGACTTTGAAAAAAGTCTGAATGTAACTGCAAATTGATAGAGTTGAGTAAAAAACAGTTGGGGTATCGCCAAGCGGTAAGGCACTGGGTTTTGATCCCAGCATTCCCAGGTTCGAATCCTGGTACCCCAGCCACTCTTTTTGTTTATTGAACGAACTCGGCATATCTATAGTGACTCAAAACCGACTCATCCAGTTACAGCAGCGTACCGCAGACGGCAATATGATGGTCTTCACCGGTAACGCCAATCGTAAACTGTCAGAAAATATCGCTAACTTTCTTAATATCAGCCTCGGCAAAGCCACTGTAGAAAAATTCAGTGACGGCGAAATCATGGTCGAAATCCTCGATAATGTTCGAGGGAAAGACGTGTTTATTGTCCAGCCGACCTGCATGCCCACCAATGATAATTTGATGGAATTAATGGTGATGACGGATGCCATCCGTCGCGCATCGGCTAAACGTATCACCTTGGTTGTTCCGTATTTTGGTTACTCTCGTCAGGATCGTCGACCGCGTTCTGCACGGGTTGCGATTACCGCTAAAGTGGTAGCAAACATGTTGACTGGTGTTGGAGCCGATCGGGTATTAACCGTTGACTTGCACGCCGATCAAATCCAGGGCTTTTTTGATTGCCCAGTGGATAATGTATACGCCTCCCCTGTATTGCTGGGTGATATCTGGAAACATAAATATGACGATTTAGTGGTCGTTTCTCCGGATGTCGGCGGCGTAGTGCGGGCGCGTGCCTTGGCGAAACATCTGGATGTTGAGCTGGCAATTATTGATAAACGACGTCCACGCGCCAATGTTGCCAAAGTGATGAATATTATTGGTGATGTTGATGGCCGTACCTGTGTGTTGGTTGATGACATGGTCGATACCGCAGGAACACTTTGCGCCGCTGCGGCTGCGTTGAAGGAGCAGGGGGCTGTCAAGGTGGTGGCGTATTGTACTCACCCGGTTCTGTCGGGTTTAGCGGTTGCCAATATCAATAACTCGTTGCTGAACGAGATTGTCGTTACGGATACGATTCCGCTGCAACCTGATGCTGCCGAGTGCGAAAAAATACGCGTATTAAGCATTGCCGAAATGCTTGCCGAAGCGATGTACCGGATTAGTAATGAAGAGTCAGTAAGCTCTTTATATATGGATTAATCAAAAGCTGAACTTTTGATTACATGTGCCGAACCTGGTCGCGGGGGAGGCGAAAGCCGTTATAACGGCAAAGTTAACGGGCCTTATGTCCGTTTTTGTTTTGGAGAGTAAGATGAAAAATTTATTTGAAGTACCTGCGAAAGCGCGTACTGACGAGGGGAAAGGTGCGAGCCGCCGCCTGCGTCGTGCGGGCGTAGTACCTGCAGTTGTTTATGGTGCCGGAAAAGAGCCAGAATCGATCTCGATTGATCACAACCGGTTTATCCGCCACCTAGAAGAAGAAGCCTTTTATGCGCATATTTTGACGCTGAATGTGGATGGCAAGAAAACACAGGTTGTACTGAAAGATCTGCAACGTCACCCATCAAACGATAACAAAATTGTTCATGCAGATTTTCTGCGCATTGATGCGAAGAATCTGATGACAATGTCGATTCCATTACACTTCACCAATGCAGAAAAAGCCCCGGGTGTGAAAGCCGGTGGTGTTGTTTTCCATCTGATGACCGAGGTCGAAGTTTCTTGCTTGCCTAAAGATCTGCCTTCCTTTATTGAAGTGGACGTATCGAAGCTGGCGATGAACGAAGTTATTCATTTATCTGAGTTGAAACTGCCTAAAGACGTTACTCTGGTTGCCTTGGCACCTGCGCAGGATGAAAAGCTTGAAGAAGGTGAACGTTCTGCATATGACCAGGCTGTTGTCAGTATTCATGAACCGCGTGTTTCAGCAGCGGATGAAGAAGATGAAGCAGCTGAAGCGGAAGATACGGCTGAAGATTAATTCAGCCAACGGGAACCATTATGACAAACTGGATTATCGCCGGTCTGGGCAATCCTGGTTCCCAGTATGAACAAACCCGACATAATGTCGGGTTCTGGTGGTTGGATCAGCTGGCAAGTGATGTGGGACTGCAGTTTAAAACAGAGTCTCGTTTTCATGGCCAGCTGGTTCAATACACTGTTTCAGAGCATAAAGTCTGGCTAATCAAGCCAATGACTTTCATGAATCGCAGTGGACAATCTGTCGCAGCATTAGCCAACTTTTATAAAATTCCCCCAGAACATATTTTAGTCATTCATGACGAGCTGGATTTACCTGCCAGC
>CANRLD010000012.1 GCA_947631375.1 uncultured Methylophaga sp.
GATTACGCTTACGTTGTTTTTTCTCAACGTGGGTTACTAACAGCTTGCCTTCCGCGGCTTTGTTCAACGCTGAAACGACTTCGCTTGCCCGCTTGGTATTATCAATACTGAACTGGCTTAGTTTTTCATTTTGATAGTGGGTCAGTTTGGCCTGAAACGGCATATTATCGGCATCGGCATCCGCTTCTATTGTCCAGTATTCCTGCGCCTTGAACGCTTCAATTTCCAGTTCGCGCTCGACAATCATTCGCAAGGCCGGACTTTGCACCCGACCGGCAGATAAGCCGCGACGAACTTTTTTCCATAATAACGGTGACAGTGTGAACCCAACCAGATAGTCCAATGCGCGTCGTGCTTGTTGTGCATTGACCAAATCCATCGACAACTCTCGTGGATTGGCGACGGCATCATTCACCGCCTGCTTGGTGATCTCGTGGAAAACAACCCGAAAAGTTTCCTTGTTCTTTAATACACCTTTATTTTTCAACAGTTCATAAAGATGCCAGGAAATCGCCTCACCCTCACGATCCGGATCCGTTGCCAGATATAACGCTTCAGCATTTTTCATCGCTTTGGCAATCGCTTCAACATGTTTGCTGTTGCGATCAATGACCTGATATTTCATCGCAAAATCATTTGCGGTATCGACAGCGCCTTCTTTTGGTAACAAATCCCTTACATGGCCATACGACGCCAGCACTTCAGTATCTTTTCCCAGGTATTTCTTGATCGTCTTGGCCTTGGCCGGTGACTCAACAATAACGAGTTTTTTGCCCATAAGATCCTTACCAAAAATAGACGCTCTAAAGAACACTGCCCGTATAAACGGGCAGTGTTAGCAAAGTACGGGAGATCCGTTTCAGTGAATTGCCGCCTCTAAATCTTCGAAGACCAGATCTTCCATCCAAGCATAGGCTACTTCTCTGCCCGGCTGGTAAAACAGCACCATGAGCACAACCCATTTAAGCTGTTCCAAATCCACTTCTTCGCTTTCTAATGCCAGCAGACGCTCGATCACCACTTCGCGGGTTTCAACATCCAGCACCCCAACCTGCTCCAAAAACAGTAAATAGCCACGACAATGAATGTCGAGACGTTCTGTTTCACTTTCACTGAAAACACGAATATGGGTATTAGGAGTGTCGGGTTGCGGCGCGACAACGGTCATATTATCTAACCAGTCAAGCGCTTTGTGTATCTCAAGCTCCTGAAAGCCTACCTGTTCCAGCTCAAGCTCCAGAACATCTTTGTCAGGCTGGCTGTTTTCTTCTGTATCGATATAGTTTTCGAACAGATAAAGCAACACGTCAATTACATTTTCTTTCATCACTTTCTCTACTATGGGCCCATCGCGGTTCCAATCCGGACGTAGCGCCCTCCAGATAATGCAGCAACCTGACCTTGCAGCTCCAGTAATAACAGCATGGATGAAACGGCATCAGCCGTCAATCCGCTTCTGTCAATCAGCGTATCAATATGCACAGGGTCATATCCCAAAAACGTAAAGAGTTGTTGATAATCCTCATCCAGCTCCCCCGTGGTTCGCGCAGTTTCTGCTGTCTCCTCGTTATCAGTAAATTGCGGCACAACACTCGCCATCGCTCCCAGCTCTTCAATGATGTCATTAGCCGTTTCAACCAGCTTGGCACCTTCCCGAATCAGTTGATGACAACCCCGGGATAGCGGATTGTGTATCGATCCAGGGATAGCAAATACTTCCCGCCCCTGTTCCATCGCCATTCGCGCGGTGATTAGTGAGCCACTTTTAAGCGCAGCCTCGACGACCAGCGTCCCTAAACTCAGACCACTGATGATGCGATTACGGCGTGGAAAGTTTTCCGCTTTGGGCGGCGTACCTAACGGAAACTCGGAGACCATCACACCGTTATCGGTAATCTGGTGAGCCATTTCGCGGTGGGCTGCAGGATAAACCCTGTCCAAGCCCGTACCAATCACTGCGATAGTTTTCCCCGCGGCTGCAAGAGCGCCCTTATGCGCAGCCGCATCAATGCCGGTTGCCAGGCCACTGGTGATCACCATGTCACCACTTGCCAAATAACGGGCGAACTCAAAAGCACTGTCACGCCCTGAAGCAGATGGATTGCGACTACCGACAATGGCTAACTGCCATTTGCCAAGCAAATCGATATCCCCCTGAACAAATAACAGAGCTGGCGGATCGGGAATTTGCTTCAACAGTTCTGGATAAAAAGCATGTTGTTGATCAATCACATAACGATTGTCAGCAGCAGACAGCCACTGCAGATCACGCTCGACCTGATCCCAGTCTGGCTGTTGCAGCGCCTGCATAATATCTGCTGAAAGACCGGTTAACAACCGACTTTCGCTGAAAATATCAGTCGGCTGATTTACCTGCTTTACCACCTTATTAAAGGTGACAGGACCAACTCCTGGAATGCGCTGTAAAGCCAGCAGGCAGGCTAATGGTTGTTGTGCTGGCGAGAATCGATACAAGCGATTGCCCCCTATTGTGCCGAACGCACCTTGTCAAACAGGTGCATTGCCGTAGTCGCTTTCATCACAACGGCATAACTTACCTTGTCATAAAGCTTAAAGACCAGGGCTTCCCCGGCATATTCATCGGGCAAGGTTACCATCGCCTTGCTGTCAGAGCTGACCGTATCACGAATGGTTTTTCCTGCTTTATAGACTGACAGTACATGACCACTTTCCAGACCATCACGCAGGCCGAGGTTTAACACGATTATCTGATACTGCCCCACCTGCGATACACCATCAAACACTGAAATAATCGTTCCATCTACTGCATGAGAAGGCGCTCTGGGAAAGAAATTCAGATCAAAATCATCTTCCTCCACCGCCAGCAGCCGGTCACCAACCATGACTTCCCTGCTGGTATAAAGTAAATCCAGCGTTGCCGTTTCACCGCCTTGCTTGATGACAGCATCTCCATTGTAGATCGCCTCAACTCCCAGCGATTCGCCGCTCTCCGGATCAAGATAATGCTTGCCGCCCCGAAATACGCTGTACTCCGAGGCATCTGTATCAATAATTCCTCGGGCATACACAATATCTCCGGCGCCTGACAACAGGCGTTCATCGGCTGTTGCTACCACATAAGGTGCTGCCTCAAGCACTTCTTCGCCCACCACACGGGGTTTGGTCAGAAACGGCCGGATAATGGATAAAGGGATCGTGGTAATCGCCTCATCCATTCTGACTTCGCGCATTTCCGGTGTCAGCTTGACAGTTTGCAGGCCGCGGTTTACCTGCAAAACAGGCCGGCCATCACGATAAGCCAGTATGAGTTCATCGCCGGGATAGATAAGATGAGGATTTTCAACCTGAGGATTAGCTCGCCATATTTCCGGCCAATGCCAAGGGTACTGCAGGAACATTGCCGAGATATCCCACAGTGTATCGCCTTTTTTCACCACATAGCGTTCAGGATGGTTGGGGTTAAGAGCCACCTCATTTGCCAGCAACGGTATGCTCATCAATAAAACAACAAGCCCCAAACAGATACGACGTATCATTATACAAATCCTCATGGACGCTACAGGGCAGCCATTTTCCCTGGATAAAAAAGTAACAAATCATAGTGTCTAATAAGACAGACGCACTAATCAAGTAGTCCGGCAGCAAACTTGGTTTATAATATGTCTATATATCGACTACTTAAAAGTTTTAAAACTGTCGGGGCATTAACTGACTGAAAGTCAACTTGAAAATGCTGGTTTTATTTAATGCCTTTTACACCACCACCTTCAGCATAAATGTAACGCGAAGACAGATGCATCACACTGGACGGAGTAAGTACGGGTCGACAAATAGCCCACCGCGGATAGTGCAAACTCGACTCCTAGATTTAAAGTTACGCAAGTCAGAATGATGGCTCATGGTTGCACTGGCAGACGCTTATCATCGCCAGCGGCAGATTTTAATCTTTTTGACTAACTATGATTTACAGCAGGTACTGAAATGGCTTTACTTAACATTTTGCATTTTCCGGATCCACGATTACGGCAAAAAGCCTTGCCGATTGAAAAGGTGACTGACGAAATTCGGCAACTGGCTCACGACATGCTGGAAACCATGTACGATGCGCCAGGGATCGGTTTAGCCGCAACCCAGGTTAACGAACAGAAACGACTCATTGTGATTGATGTTTCTGAGGATAAAAACGATCCGCTGTTTCTGATTAATCCTGAGCTGCTCAGCACCGAAGGCGAACGTGATTTCGAGGAAGGCTGTCTGTCTGTCCCCGAAGCATACGAAACCGTTACCCGCGCTGATACAATCCGGGTACGTGCACTGAATTTGCAAGGCGAACCCTTTGAAATGGATGCTGAAGGCATTCTAGCAACCTGTATTCAGCATGAAATCGATCATCTGGAAGGAAAGCTGTTTGTGGACTATTTGAGTAACCTCAAACGGCAACGCATCAAAAAGCGGCTGGAAAAACACCAGAGACAAAAACTATAAGGATTTACATGCGGATTATTTTTGCCGGCACGCCGGACTTTGCTGCAACCACGCTGGCCGCCCTTCTCACGACAAATCACCAGATTTGTGCTGTTTACTCCCAACCGGATCGTCCCGCTGGACGTGGCCGGAAGCTCACCGCCAGTCCGGTTAAACAGCTCGCTTTGGAACATAATATTCCCGTTGAACAGCCGGTCAATTTCAAAGCCGAGGCCGAACGACAACAACTTGCCAGCTATCAGGCTGACCTGATGATTGTCGTTGCCTATGGCTTATTACTGCCACAAAGCGTGCTGGATATTCCACGTTTGGGCTGCATTAATGTACATGCGTCATTACTGCCACGCTGGCGGGGCGCAGCCCCCATCCAGCGGGCAATTCTGGCCGGTGACAGTCAAACCGGTGTCTGCATTATGCAAATGGAAGCCGGCCTTGATACCGGCCCGGTCATCAAGCATGCCGAAATCGCTATTGAAGCAACAGATACCGGCGTCACGCTGCATGACAAACTGGCACAACTTGGTGCCGCCACACTGCTGGACGCATTGGCCGACATTGAAACACTGCAACAGAACGCAATACCGCAAACCGATGCCGACAGCAGCTATGCGGCAAAACTGCTGAAAACCGAAGCAACGATTGACTGGTCGCAATCCGCTGTGCAGATTGAACGACAAATCCGCGCGTTTAATGCCTGGCCGGTTGCGCAAACACAATGGCAGGAAAAAACCTTACGAATCTGGCATGCCGCTGCGCTCAGCGATACGGCTGCTTCCGCAACTCCCGGCACTATCGTCCAGGTGACCCGTCAGGGAATTGATGTCGCGACCGGCGCCGGGCAGCTACGCTTGCTAACACTGCAGGCTCCTGGAAAAAAGGCTTTGCCTGTCAACGATTTTCTCAACGCACATCCGCTACAAGCAGGTGAGCAACTTGGCTAAACCAGCGGGCTTGTGTCCTCGCAGCGCCGCAGCGCTGGTTATTCAGCGCGTACTGCTAGGACAATCATTAACCACGGCAATCGCCGATACCGGAAAATCTGTTGCAGAACAACAACGCGGTTTATTTCAACAACTTAGTTATGGTGTTATTCGCTGGTATCCGTCGCTCAAGGCAATCAGTGAGCAGTTACTGACCAAGCCACTGAAAGCAAAAGATGCTGATGTTTTGTCACTATTGCTGGCAGGGCTATATCAGCTGCGCTCATTGCGAATACCCGATCATGCCGCGATCTCCGAGACGGTTAATGCCTGCAAAGCGCTCAATAAGCCCTGGGCCAGCGGGTTGTTAAATGCCTGTCTGCGCAATTACCAACGCCAACGGAAAACGCTCGAAACCTTGCTGGAAAATGATCTTGTCAGTGAACTCGCCCACCCGGCATGGTTGATTGAGCACTACCAGGCTGACTGGCCAGACGACTGGCAACGCATTCTGAGCGCCAATAACCAGCAGCCGCCGATGATGCTGCGGGTAAACAGCCAGCAAAGTAATCAGACTGACTATCTGCAACAACTAAGCAACGCCAACATAGCAGCCAGCGCACTGGCAGACTGTCCACAGGGCATCATATTGCAACAGGCCTGCGATGTTCTTGCCTTGCCGGGCTTCGTTGACGGCATGGTGTCGGTACAGGATGGCGCGGCACAGCAAGTGGCTGATCTGCTTGAACTACAGCCTGGGCAACGTATTCTGGATGCCTGCTCTGCGCCCGGCGGCAAAACCTGTCATATTCTGGAACGGTTTGCCGAGAACGAACTGATTGCGCTGGATATCAGTAGTGAACGGCTCAAACAAGTTGAAGACAACCTGTCACGACTACAACTATCCGCCACCTGCCTGACAGCAGATGCCTGTCAGACACAAAACTGGTGGAATGGTGAGCAGTTTGACCGTATATTGATTGATGCTCCCTGCACCGGTAGTGGCGTGATTCGCCGGCACCCGGACATCAAGCTGCTTCGAAAACCCACCGACATTGAGCAGCTAGCAAAGCAACAGCAGGCGCTACTGGATAGTTTATGGCCCCTGCTGAAACCTGATGGAATGATGGTTTACACTACCTGCTCAATATTCAAGCAGGAAAATGAATTACAGATAGAAGCTTTTTTACAACGCCAGCCTGATGCAATGGAGCACCTTCCGGCTAAGGCTCCAGCCAGAAGAGCACGTTTCGGCTACCAATTGCTACCTGGAGATAATGATCTGGATGGTTTCTACTATGCCTGCCTACGTCACCGCTAAACAGTTTTTTGCCTCGCTGCTGTTCGTATTTGTCTCCGTGCAAACCGTTCAGGCACAGAGCTTTCACATTGACGAAGCCACCACCTCTCCCGCAGGCAATGGTTACTTACTCAATGCCAAAATAAGTTACCCGTTAAACCCGCGCGTCAAAGAAGCGCTCTACAATGGCGTTCCTATCACCTTTGTTCAGGAAGTCCAGCTGATAAAACGTTATCCGCTGTTGGGCGACTGGTGGCAATGGCGCAGTAACATCTGGTCCAGTGAATTACGTTATGTACTTCGTTATCATGACTTGTCACAACAATATTTACTCCACTCGCTGACACCGCCCAAAGCACATCGCAACTTTTCAACCATCGAAAGTGCACTGAACAGCATGGGCGAAATCCGCGATTTGAGCTTGCCACCGCAACACACCTTACAAACCGATGATCTCATCCTGCGGTTACGGACAGAAATTGACCTGAATGCACTGCCTTCGCCGATGCGGCCGGGTGCTTTTATTTCCAGCAAATGGGATCTCGCCAGTGATTGGTATGAAGTGGCATGGCCTTCCGACTGATTAGGAGACTCAGCTCCGGTACCGCACCGTATTTTTCACTGGGCTTGCTACTGGTAGTGCTGGCCTTTCTACTGAGTGCGGCAACGCAGGACAGCTCCAGACTCAATGACCTGTTTCTATATCTCTTTGGTCTGGGTCTGATCTGCTTGTTTCTGCTCGCGGCTATCCTTGCTCGCGGCATGTTCCGACTGTATCGTGACTTTCAGAAAAAAGCGCCTGGATCGAGACTGACACTCAAACTGGTCAGCCTGTTTGTCCTGCTGATCGTCGGCTCTACCAGTATTGTTTACGGTTTTTCAGTTCACTTTCTACAACGCGGTATTAACAGCTGGTTTGATGTCAAGGTAGAGCAGGCACTGGAAGACTCGCTGGAACTGAGCCGCAATGCGTTTGGTATTCGCATGCGAACCTTGTTACGCCAGACACGAATGATGGCTGGCGTTTTATCCGAATTGCCCAGTGCCAGATTGTCTAACAGCGTGCATGAACTGGTACAGCTCAGCGGCGCGCTGGAGCTGGGGATCTGGACCATAAATGGCCAGCTGGTGGTGTCCAGCGTGGAAAATCCGGCAATTATCATTCCCACACCACCGGACGAGTCTATCGTCCGGCGATTACAACAAGGCGAAGACTATATCGGTCTCGACCCAACGGCAGATGAGGAGCTGGAATTACGGGCAGCCGTTATGCTGCCACGCCGATCCATCTTGGCCGAAAAACATTATTTGTATGTCTCTTTTCCAGTCAATGAACACCTAAGTACATTAGGGAAAAATGTGCAGGATGCGTACACCGATTACAAGGAGCTCAGTTATCTGCGTAAGCCGCTTGTCACTATCTTTACGCTGACGCTCAGCCTTATCGTCTTTCTTACCATGCTGGCATCGATCTGGTTTGCGGTATGGATTTCCCGACGTATGGTTCAGCCGTTACAAGAGCTGGCTGCAGGTACTCAGGCGGTCGCTTCAGGTAATTACAATACGCAGTTAACCGCTTCAGGTCATGACGAAATCAGTTTTTTGGTGCGTTCATTTAACCAGATGACCCAACGGCTGACGCAAGCCCGCAACGCCTCGGATCGCAGTCACGATTTGTTAGCGCGACAAACCAGCTACCTGACAACGGTTCTCGGCAGCCTGTCCAGTGGCGTTATCACCATCGATAACGATCTGTACCTGCGTACCGCTAACATGGCCAGCAGTGACATTCTCGGAGTCAATTTACAGCAACGGCTGGAAAGCTCGCTGGATACCCTGGGTAAGCTCAATGACAATTTGCACCGCTTTGCTCTGTTGATTCAAAATTTCACCTTTAAGCCCGTGGCGTGGCAACAACAAATTGAATTCCAGCAAAGCAAAGGCCGCCAGACCTTGATGTGCCACGGCACACCGCTGCCCGCTGAAGCAGGTTGGGTGATCGTTTTTGATGATATTACGGCGCTGCTGCAAGCGCAGCGCAATGCGGCTTGGGGCGAAGTTGCCCGGCGTTTGGCCCATGAAATTAAAAACCCTCTGACACCAATCCAGCTCTCGGCAGAGCGCCTGCAACACAAGTACGCCTCGCTAGTGCCTGCTGATCAGACAGAAACCTTGCACAAACTTACTGATACCATCGTCCAGCAGGTTGAAGCGATGAAAGACATGGTAAATGAGTTTTCCGACTACGCCCGCAGCCCTGGGCTGAAACGGGAAAGCGTCTCCGCCAGCGAGCTGATTCATGAAGTGCTGACACTCTATCAAAGCCATTCCAATCACCAGTTCACCCTGCTCAACAGCCCCACCGAAATTCGCATCAGTGTCGATAAAAACCGGATGCGTCAGGTGCTCCACAACCTACTGAAAAATGCTATAGAGGCCAGCGAAGAAGCGAATAAACCAGTCGATATTGTAATTAGCTATCATCTGGTGATGCAGCAACATACTCCCTGGCTGGAGATCACCATTACTGATCAAGGTCCTGGCTTTCCTCAAGATATGGTAGACAAACTGTTTGAGCCTTACACTACAACGAAAGTTAAAGGGACAGGACTGGGACTTGCCATTGTTAAAAAAATTATTGAAGAACACGGTGGAGATGTTTGGGCAGAAAACCTTAGCCCCGAAGGAGCAGGTATAATTATCCGGCTACCACTGGAGGAAGATTAGGCGTGAGTACTGAAAAACCACTGATTTTAGTTGTAGATGATGAGCCTGATATTCGCGAGCTTATCAAGGATATTCTTGAAGACGAAGCGTATCGTGTGGTCACCGCGAGTAATGGCGAAGAAGCTCGTCAGACCTTTACCCAGAAACAGCCGCAGTTAATCCTGCTGGATATCTGGATGCCCGATATTGATGGCATCAGCTTACTGAAAGAGTTTAAACAACAAAACAGCAATGTCACCATTGTCATGATGTCCGGGCATGGCACCATTGAAACCGCTGTTGAGGCCACCCGCTCTGGTGCCAGCGACTTTATTGAAAAGCCGTTATCAATGGCAAAACTACTGCGCGCCGTCGAGCTGGCAATTGAAAATCGTGCCAAACAAAGCGCCCAACGGCACGAAATTGCATTGGAACCGGTAGGCAAAAGCGCCAAAATGACACAACTTCGAGAGCAGGCCGAACGGGTTGCCAGCCATGAAATGCCGATTTTACTGATTGGCGAAAACGGTACCGGAAAACATTGCTTTGCTTATTATTTGCATCGCCTTGGACAGTACAGTAACGGTAAATTTATCGAATTTAATCCTGAAAGTTTTCCTCTCGACAGCCATAAGCTGATCGCTCTGGCACAGAACAACACCATTTTCATCAGTGACGTAGCTCAGCTGAATGACAATGCACAAGCGCTGTTGCAGTATCTGTTGGAAAGCGATCGCCTGAAACAGTGTCAGCTGATTTGCTCAACACAACAGCATCTTGAAAAAGTTATCGCGCGAGGCGACTTTAACGAAAGCCTTTTTTACCAACTTAATACCATTACGCTGCAAATACCGTCATTACGGGAACATATAGAAGATATTCCTGAATTAGTACATTTTTTCGTCGATCAGCAAACCACTCAGGCCGATCTCCCTTACCGGCGGTTTACCGTCGCAGCACAAAACCGGCTACGAAATTATGCCTGGCCAGGAAATGTCCAAGAGCTGAAAAATGTTATCCAGCGCTTACTGGTATTGGGCGACTCCGACGATATCGATGTTGATGATGTTGAAACCGCACTTCAAGCGGAACAACAGCCACCCGCGGATGATGTTAGCGGGATAAACTTCGATCAGCCCCTGCGCGAGGCACGCGAAGAATTCGAACGGATTTATCTGCTGCAAAAACTGCAGGAAACCGATGGCAACGTCGGTAAGGCGGCAAAACTGGCGGGTATGGAACGCACACATCTTTATCGCAAACTACGGGCATTAGGCATTGACAGTAAACAGGTGTAGGAATTTACCATGAAGATTCTGATCCTTGGTGCTGGTCAGGTCGGCTCCTCTGTTGCCGCCACGCTGGCCAAGGAAGCTGACGACATCACCTTGGTGGATATTGACAGCGATAGTCTGCTGAAAATGCAGGATCATTATGATATTCGCACCGTTCAAGGATTAGCTTCCCATCCGGATGTACTGGAGCGCGCCGGCGCTGCCGATGCTGATCTGATTCTGGCGGTGACCAGCAGTGACGAAACCAATATGGTTGCCTGCCAGATTTGCCATACCTTGTATAACACGCCCACCAAAATTGCCCGCATTCGTGCACCGGAATACCTGACCAATCCACAACTTTTCAATAATGACGCTATCGCCATTGATGTGCTGATCAGCCCGGAACAACTGGTTACGGAATATATTGAACGCCTGATCAGCCATCCGAATGCCCTACAGGTGCTGAACTTTGCTGATGGCTTATTAAAGCTGGTGGTCGTTCGGGCATCTCATGGCGGACCGCTGATCGGTAAACCATTACGCGAATTACGCAAAAACCTGCCCAAAATCCAAACGCGCATCGCGGCAATTTTCCGCAATGGCAAAGCCATCCCGCCGGAAGCCGAAACCGTTATCAAAGCGGATGATGAAGTCTTTTTTGTGGCTGCCAGTAATGATGTTCGTGCGGTTATGGCCGAGTTGCGACCGCTGGAAAAACCCTATAAACGTATTATGCTGGCGGGTGGCGGAAATATCGGAGTTCGCCTTGCCCGTGCGCTGGAAAATGACTATCAGGTCAAGCTCATCGAAGCAAACAGCAAGCGTGCCGACTATCTATCAGAAGAGTTATCAAATAGCATCGTGCTGCTGGGCGATGTCGCCAATGAAGAACTCTTGCTGGAAGAAGAAATTGATAATGTCGATTTGTTCTGCGCCCTGACCAATGACGACGAGGCCAATATCCTATCGGCCATGCTGGCCAAACGCCTTGGTGCCCGTAAGGTATTGTCACTGATCAACCGGGCAGCCTATGTTGATCTAGTGGAAAGTAGCACCATTGATATTGCATTATCGCCGCAGCAAGCCACGATCGGCAGTTTACTGGCTCATATTCGTCGAGGCGATGTTGTAGCGGTACATTCGTTACGCCGTGGTGCAGCGGAAGCTATAGAAGCCATTGCTCACGGCGATAAAAGCTCCTCGCTGGTTGTCGGCCGGCGTATTGATGAAATTGATTTACCGCCCGGCACCTCGATTGGCGCGATTATTCGTGGTGAAAAAGCCATTATTGTGCAACGCGATACCGTGATCGAAGCAGAAGATCATGTGATTCTGTTTTTAACCAACAAACGCTATATCAAGGAAGTTGAACGTTTGTTCCAAGTGGGCTTCAATTTTTTCTAATCATGTCCTATTCATTAAAACATCACTTTCTGGTCGCCATGCCAACCCTGATAGACAGTTTTTTCTATCATTCGGTGATTTATCTCTGCGAACATGATGACGATGGCGCTATGGGACTTATTATTAACCGCCCCACGCGGATTATGATGCGAGAGCTGCTTAGTCATCTGCAAATCGCCAATAGCGCCGAATGGACAAATCACACCGCCGTGCTGTTTGGCGGTCCCGTACAAAAAGATCAGGGTATGGTGCTGCATGATGGTGGTGAAAAATGGAAGAACACCCTGAAAATTACCGATGACATATTTTTGACCACTTCCAGCGATATTTTGCAGTCATTAGGCACCGAACAAGGCCCACCCCACTCGTTGGTGACGCTCGGTTATGCCGCCTGGGAAGACGGTCAACTGGAAGAGGAAATTGCTGAAAACAGCTGGCTGACGGTGCCCGCCACACATAGTTTACTCTTTGAAACGCCAGCAGATGAGCGCTGGCAGGCCGCTGCCAAGCTGCTTGGCGTTGATATTCATCTGATGTCAAATACCACAGGCCGTGCATGAACCCGAGCAACACTATTCTGGCGTTTGACTTTGGCATGAAAAGTATCGGTATCGCCATCGGCAACCATCTGACCGGCACTGCCAGAGGCCTCACCGCCATAGCAGCCCGAGACGGTATTCCAAACTGGGAAAAAATCGCCCGGTTAATCAACGAATGGCAACCGGATACGCTGATTGTAGGGCTACCGCTAAATATGGACGGCACGGAACAACCGATGACGGCCGCCGCCAAACGATTTGGCAATCGACTTAATAATCGTTTTAATATTCCGGTTATTTGGCATGATGAACGACTGACGACGTTTGAGGCGCTCGATCAAATGGGCGTTCGCAGTAAAATGCATACCAGTAAACGCAGCGATGTCGATAAACTATCGGCTCAAATCATTCTCCAATCATGGCTGGAGCAACAATGAACACGCCCACTACTACAGATATTCAACACTTGCTTGAAGAAATGGCTGCCACCATTCGCGAACAACTGGCAGACAAAGATCCGCTACTGATAGGCATCCACACCGGCGGGGTATGGATTGCAAAAGCATTGCAAAAAATTCTGGGCGACGACTTTTTTGACGGGCCGCTTGGCACGCTGAGCATCGCCTACTATCGTGATGATTTCACCCGAATCGGCATGCACCCTCAGGTTTCTCCCTCCGACCTGCCTTTTGACGTGGATAATCGTCATCTGCTGCTGGTGGATGATGTTTTTTACAGTGGCCGCACCACCCGCGCAGCGCTCAACGAAATATTTGATTATGGCCGCCCAGCCAGTGTCACACTCGCGGTCTTGGTCGAGCGTAATGGCCGCGAACTACCGATTCGGCCAGACATTGTTGGTACCTCACTCAATCTGCCGCGTAATCAGGATCTGAAACTGCATAACCGTGACGGTTTACACATCGAAATACGTGCGGCAGGAGCCCACCATGCGGAGTAACCAATTAACAGAAAGTGGTCAGCTACGGCATTTTCTGACCATTGAAGGACTGAAACGACCACTATTAACCGAAATCATGGATCGTGCTGAGCAATTCTCCAGCATCAGCCACCGTCAGGTAAAAAAAGTCCCACTGCTGCGCGGCAAAACCATTATGAACCTGTTTTTTGAAAACAGCACTCGTACCCGCTCCACCTTTGAATTAGCCGCCAAAAGACTCTCGGCTGATGTAATGAACTTTAATATCAGCACCTCTGCCACCTCAAAAGGTGAAAGCCTGCTCGATACGCTGCACAATCTCGAAGCCATGCACACCGACATGTTTGTCGTTCGCCACGATCAAAGTGGTGCTGCCGAGTTTATTGCCCAACATGTCGCGCCCCATGTCAGCGTGATTAATGCCGGAGATGGCTGCCATGCACACCCAACCCAGGCAATGCTGGACATGTTTACCATTCGCCGCCACAAGCAGGAATTTGCCAATTTACGGGTAGCGATTATTGGTGACATTCTGCATTCGCGGGTTGCCCGCTCACAGATACAAGCCCTGTCTATTCTGGGGGTCGGTGAAATTCGGGTGATCGGTCCACAAACGTTGTTACCGCGAGACTGCCAAACGCTGGGCGTCCATGTGCATCATGACATGGCCAGCGGCTTACGGGATGTGGACGTCATCATTACCCTGCGTTTGCAATTCGAACGGATGCAAGGTGCCCTGCTACCCAGTGCCCGTGAATATTTTCGCTGCTATGGCCTGACCGAAGAAAAACTCAAGTATGCCAAACCTGATGCCATCGTTATGCATCCCGGCCCCATCAACCGGGGCGTTGAAATCGCTTCATCCGTTGCCGATGGCAAACAGTCAGTTATTCTTGAGCAAGTCGGCCACGGTATCGCTATTCGAATGGCGGTCATGTCAATGGCATTGGGTAGTCAATCAGAACTGGCAGAGAGTGAATAATGAAAATTTGTATTCGTAACGGCCGCGTAATTGACCCCGCCAGCCAACTCGATATTGATCAGAACGTCTACATAGCCAATGGCATTATTGTCGCTATCGCCGACGATCTGGATGATTTCACCGCGGATCTCGATATTGATGCCCACAACAAAATTGTTTGTCCCGGCCTTGTCGATCTCAGTGCTCGTCTGCGCGAACCGGGGCAGGAACACACTGCCACCATCGATAGCGAAACTCGCGCAGCTGCGGCAGGCGGCATCACAACCCTTGCTGTACCGCCCGATACGGATCCGGTAATTGATAACCCCACTGTTGTCGAACTGATTGAAGATCGCGCCAAAAAAGCCGGTCGCACCATGGTATTGACGATTGGCGCGCTGACACAAAAACTGAACGGGGAATTACTGGCAGAAATGGCTGCATTAAAAGCCGTAGGCTGCGTGGGTATCAGCAATGGCATAGCGGAAATTAAAAACACCGTCATCTGGCGGCGCGCGTTAGAGTATGCTGCCACGCTGGATTTAACGGTTTTTATTAACCCTGCCGATCCCTGGCTACAAAAACAAGGCTGTGTTCATGAGGGCAATGTCAGTGCCCGACTGGGTCTGGCCGGAATCCCCGAAAGCGCTGAAACCATTGCGGTTAGTCGTCATTTAATTCTGATAGAACAAACCGGAGTGCGCGCTCACTTTCATAATATATCGACTGGTAAAGCGGTCAAGATGATTCGCGAAGCACAAGATCGCGGACTACCTGTCACCGCCGATGTCAGCGCACATCATTTACACCTGTGCGAACATGATTTGGGAAATTACGACAGCTTCAGTCACGTCATGCCGCCATTACGTAGTGTCCGTGATCGGGAACAACTCAAACAAGGTGTCCGCGACGGTACTATTCAAGCCGTCGCTTCACATCATCAACCACTGGATGCCGATGCCAAACTGGGACCTTTTGCACAAACACAACCTGGCATTTCCGCGTTGGAAACCTTGTTGCCACTCACTTTAAAGCTGGTTGAAGACGAAGAAATCACCTTGCAACAAGCGCTCGCCAGTCTGACTTGCCAGCCAGCAGCCATTCTTGGCATTGATGCCGGGCAATTAACGACCGGCGGCAATGCGGATATTTGCATTATTGATGCCGACGTGCAATACGACTGCCGACCGGACAACTTTATCAGCGCCGGTAAAAACAGTCCTCTGGCTGGCTGGTTATTCCAGCACCAGGTCAGCCACACCCTGTTTCACGGCAAACTGGTTTATCAACGTTAACCCTGTAAAGAGTGAGAATAACCATGACTATTCACCGATTGTTATTGCTTCCTATGTCTGCCATCATCCTGATGTTCGCTCTGGCTGCATGCACACCTGAAGTTGGCTCAGATGAATGGTGCATACACATGAAAGAAAAACCCAAAGAGGACTGGACAGCCAGTGAAGCAGGCGATTACGCCAAACACTGCCTGCTCTGATATTTACACATCATGCAAGACAAACTGTTTGCGCTCGATTTTGATGGCGTTATATGTGACAGCGCGCTGGAAACCGGCCTCAGTGGCTGGCAGGTAGCGCGTCAGCACTGGCCTGACATGCCCGTAGCAATGCCCGAAGCAATACTCGCGGATTTTCGCAACGTCAGACCAATAATGGAAACCGGGTTTGAAGCCATCCTGATCTGCCGCCTATTATTTGAAGGTGTTACTGTCGCCAATTTACTGGCCGACTTTCCTCATCAAATCGAGCAGCTTTCTCACCGGGAAAAGCTGGATAGCAACGCACTCAAAAGACAGTTTGGCGCCTATCGTGATAACTGGATTGCCAACGATCTGGCCGACTGGATCAGTAAGAATCCGCTTTACCCAGGAATAAACGCTTTGCTGGAGCAGATTCCGCTTGAGCAACGATTTATTATCACCACCAAACAGCAGCGTTTTGTCAGTGCAATCCTGGCAGCAAATAACATCACCATGCCAGATAGCCGGATTTTCGGGCTGGAACGTAAACTCAGCAAACCGCAAATCCTCACCGATCTGCAAACACAGCATCCTCACGCTGACATCGTATTTGTTGAAGATCGGCTACTCACATTACTTGATGTCATTCGTACTGAAAACTTGTCAGCTGTTCAGTTGTACTTTGCTGGCTGGGGTTACAATACCGCGGCAGATAAACAACAAGCACAACAACACCCACGAATACATTATCTGCCACAGATCGCTTCATTTAACTTGCAATAGCGTCACCCTGTAAACAATGGGCTGCTGAGCGAAATGTTTGATCATTATTCAAGCGTAGAGAGAGGATTCGGCAGTGCAAAAAAACTACTGGCGATTATGATGGGGGGGGATTAAGCGTGCTGCTGACAAGAATTACAGTAACGCAAAGAAAGACTGCTTCATCATCGTTGAAGCTTATATAAAAATGGCGGAGCGGACGGGACTCGAACCCGCGACCTCCGGCGTGACAGGCCAGCATTCTAACCAACTGAACTACCGCTCCGCGACCTGATGATTAAAAACAATCGCTCAGGAAGCGTGCAAGAATACAGTAAAAAACCGAAAGGTGTTAGTGTTCAATGGAAAAAAGTCGTAAGTCTTTATTCTAATGCTGGAAGCTGGCGATAAAACAACGAGATCAACGCAGGAATGCAGCCTCCCCCGTCATTGTAAGCACAACGAAGCAATCCACCCCGCCCTCTCTCGTCATTGCGAGCACAGCGAAGCAATCCAGCCCTGCCTTTTACTGTTAAAGCCAGACTAAATCGCCGCGGCCTACCGGCCTCGCGATGACGGATTGTGTTAAAGGTCTCGCGATAACGAGTCGTGTTAAAGGTCTCACGATGACGAGTCGTGTTAAAGGTCTCGCGATGAC
>CANRLD010000013.1 GCA_947631375.1 uncultured Methylophaga sp.
AGCAGCAGAGCCAGATCCAGGCCAATAAAGGTCAGCCCGACACTATAGATAATGGATAACGCCAGCATAACCATCAATTGGCCGCGTAAAAATCCGGCCAGCATATCGTCACATTCAGTGGTTATCTGGCTGATTTTTCCGGCATGTTTACGTGGCAATAAGCGGCGTATTCTGGCAACCAGATCATCCCAGTCCCGTAACAAATAAAAGGTCAGTACCGGTATCAGTACCAGATTGGTTAACCATTGCAGTACCGCAATCCCGGAACGGGTCATATAGCCCACCACATCGCCGGCAACTGTACCGGCTTCGGCCCAGTAATTCTTTAATGCTGCTTTTAAGGTATTGAAATCCAGCATGTCTGCCGACAGTCCGATACTCTGTAAAACCGGGTCGGTAAAACTTTGTAGCCGGTCAAGATAAATTGGCAGCTTTTCAAACAGCGACGCCAGCTGAGCGCTGAGCATTGGAATAAAAATCAGTAATGCAAGCAAGCCGCTCAGCACAAAAGCAGCAAAAACCAGGCAGACCGATAGCGTTCGTGACAAGCGAAACTTTTCCAGCCGATCAACCAGCGGATCACCCAGATAGGCCAGTAAAGTGGCAACAAAAAAAGGGGTTAATACTGAAGAGAGCTTTGCTATCAGCCAGCCTCCCATTATTAACAACCCTAATAGCAACAGCTTGTCTGTATCACTGATCAGTTTTTTTTCATCTGACGCCACGCGCTTGCTCCCCAAACGACAATATATTCACTGCCGCTGATAATAACGCTTGCCACTACCAGCCACACTAAGGTTGTACTCCATGCTGCCGCTTGTGGAAGCCACTCCTGCTGCACAATCACCATCAAAACCAGCGCAATTTGAAACACAGTGTTCATTTTACTGCTCCAAAGTGGCGACAGTTCATATTCGCCGAACTTCAGATGATAGGCCAATGCGCCACAGACAATCAGTAAATCCCTGCCGAATATTAATAGTAATAACCATAATGGCAGTAACTGTATATAGGTCAGCGTGGCAAACGCCGCGACCAACAAAAGCTTGTCAGCCAACGGATCAAGAATACTGCCTAAACGACTTTGCCAATGAAAATGGCGTGCCAGAAAACCATCAACGCCATCAGAAATACCGGCGATAGCGACCAGAAATAATGCTGTCGAGAAATTTTGCTGCAACATACACCAAACGATCGGCCCAACCAGCAAAATTCTAAACAGACAAATGAGATTGGGAATATCCCGCACACTCAAGGCAACAACCTGTAGTGCGGCTCGCTACTGTCTTGCCCCTCAGCTTGCACCACCCGGCCCACTGACAGTAACTGTTGGAATTTTTCCGGCTGTCCTTGAATGCTCAGCACCAAATCAAGTGTTTCACCGCCCAGACTGCCTACTTTAACGTCTGATACGGCTTGTAAACTTTCCAGATAAGCAATTAAACGGCTATAGCCTGCGTAATCATGCACACCGCTAACCTGAATCGTCAGCTCAGATAACGCACCACCCGTGCCATAAAACATGTTGAATTGCCGTCCCAATCGATCCGCTAATTCATTAATACCGTCCTCGATAGCTGTTTGTAGCGCCCCCTGACTGGACCAGCGTTCTGTATTATCTCCCAGCATCGCCTGCCAGCGAACCTCGGCAATATCAGCATTGCCACTAAGATTTGCAGTGACGATGACTGACGCGCCATAACGCTCTGAGGCTTTTTGAATGGCTGTGCTGTTACCGCTAATCACATCATTAAATGTCAGCTGCGTTTGATCCTGCAGATCCATCAATGGCAACAGCAACGGAATACCACGTTGTTTAGCTATCTGTTCAACAGTTGCCAGAATGAGATCATCGTCACCCTCCGCGCTTATTCGTTGCTGACCTTCATAATCAGCCGCTATCCAGAATAATGTTTCGGGTCGGCGTTTATCCCAAACAGGTAAACCAATCTGTTGCAGGGCGTTATTAATTCCCTGCTCATTGAAATCGATTGTTAACGCAAGTTGCTGGCTTGTTGTATCGCTATCTCTCAAAGTAATTTGCTGATAGGAATACTGCTCTATATAACGTTTTGCATCGGTGGTTAATGCCGAAATATCAGCCTGCTGTACCGCCTGGCGATCTCCCACCACCTTGATGATGACCTGTTTAAGCAGATCCGGTGCCAGACGCAGTCGATCCTGCTCGCTTTGCGACGCAACGGGAAGCTGCGCCTGATATAAGTCAGTAACTTCTGCAGCATGGATAAACGATGCAGCAAAAACGAAAATCAGAGAGAAAAATAATCTAGGCATTGTGGTATTCTAACACGCTGTTTTTTATGTGTGATGTCCAAATAATCAGGAAGCCAGCATGACCGATCCCGTCGTTCCAACAGCTCACTCAACCCCCTCCCTCAGCTACCGCGATGCCGGTGTCGATATCGAAGCAGGAAATACCCTTGTCGAGCGGATTAAACCCCTCGCCGCAAAAACCCGCCGCCCGGGTGTAATGGCCGGCCTGGGTGGTTTTGGCAGTTTATTTGAACTGCCAGCCGGTAAATACAACAACCCGGTTTTAGTCTCTGGCACCGATGGTGTCGGCACCAAATTACGATTGGCAATCGACACTGGAATACATGACACAATTGGTATTGATTTGGTTGCCATGTGCGTCAATGATATTGCTGTATTAGGTGCAGAACCTTTATTTTTTCTGGACTATTACGCTACCGGAAAGCTGGATGTTGATGTCGCAACCGATGTGGTAAGCGGTATTGCCGAAGGCTGTCTGCAGGCAGGCGCAGCATTGGTGGGTGGTGAAACGGCTGAAATGCCCAGTATGTATCAGCAAGGTGATTTTGATCTGGCGGGATTTTGTGTCGGTGTCGTTGAAAAAGCTAATATTATTGATGGCTCTCAAGTACAGGCCGGTGATGTATTGATAGGTCTGGCTTCCTCCGGTCCTCACTCAAATGGTTATTCGCTGATCCGCAAGATCCTTGAAGTCAGCAAGACAGATTTAAGCCTGCCATTTGATGGCGCTACTTTGGGTGAAAAGCTATTAACACCCACCAGAATTTACGTTAAATCATTACTGCAACTGAATGATAAGGTTAATATTCATGCCTTATCACATATTACCGGTGGCGGCTTGCTGGAAAACATTCCCCGTGTTTTACCGGATAACCTCGCCGCGGTAATTGATAGTAAAAGCTGGCAGCGTCCGGCGATTTTTGACTGGCTGCAACAAAACGGCAATGTTACCAGCCACGAAATGTACCGCACCTTTAATAATGGTATAGGCATGGTAGTTTGTGTTGCGGAAAAGGATGCCGAAGCGGCTATCCAGCTGTTGACGGATGCCGGTGAAACCGCCATACGCATTGGCCATGTTGCAGTTAAAGAAACAAGTGACCAAGTCATTATCAAATGAATAATATCTCCCCATCCCGACTGGTCGTGCTGATTTCAGGACGAGGCAGTAATATGCGGTCGATTATTACCGCTATTCAAACTGGGCAGCTGAATGCAACGATCAGTGCAGTCATCAGTAATCGTCCGGATGCTGAAGGGCTGGCCTTTGCCGAAGCTGCCGGAATTCCTACGCGAACGCTGGATCATAAAGCCTTTGATAGTCGTGAGGCATTTGATCAACAACTGATGGCATCGATTGATACGTTTCAGCCCGACTATATTGTTCTGGCTGGTTTTATGCGTATTCTCAGTGCGCAATTTGTGGCGCATTATGCGAATCGACTGATCAATATTCACCCTTCGCTGTTGCCAAAATTCAAAGGTTTAAATACTCATCGGCGGGCGATAGAAGCTGGCGAAACAGAACACGGCGCCACGGTACACTTTGTCACCGCAGAACTGGATGACGGGCCAATAATTTTGCAGGTCAGCGTGCCCGTGTTGCCTGATGATACTGAAGAAACACTCGCTGCCAGAGTCCTGGTTGAGGAACATAAGCTTTATCCTGATGCCTTAAGAAGGTTAATTCAACAACATCAAGGCTAATTGATTATGCGTTACTGGCTTGGCTTGCTCGGATTTATCATGTTGATGCCCCTTGGCGTAGCACAACCACTTGAAGATTATTCTGCGACCTATCAGATCGAAGTAAACGGCATTGGGGCAGGCGAGTTAACTCAGCAACTGGAAACGTTGACTGATGGCTTGCACCGTTTTCGTTCTGTCAGCAAAGCCAAAGGCATATTCGCCATGTTCAAGCGTGATACTGTCAAGGAAACCAGTTTGTGGACGCTGGCAGAACAACATGTTAAGCCGCATCAATATCTTTATCAGCGAATTGGTGGCAAAAAGGACAAATACCTGCGCATGGACTTTGACTGGCCCAACGCTCAAATACATATAGACGACAAAGTCTATCCATGGGAGTTAACGGTTGCTCAAGATACGCTTGAAAAACACGTCTATCAGGTTCAGTTGCGGCTGGACTTGCAAAAACAACCCGATCAGGCGGTATTTCACTATGCCATTGCCGATGGCGGACACATTAAACATTATCAAATCGAGAAGTTGGAACAGGAAGTTATCAGCACCCCTCTGGGTAAAATCCAGACCGTAAAACTAAAAAGACAACGGGATCGCGACAGCGATAAAGATCGTGAAACCACGCTATGGTGTGCGCCGGAACTGAATTATCTGCCAATAAAAGTCGAACACATTGAAAAAGATGGCACCAAATTTATTGCCCTGCTGCGCAAGCTGGAAGGTATGTCCGCCCCAGCCCTTTCACAAAAAGATCAGCCACAACCTTGAAAACTGGAAAAGCAATGAACCATAAACAGTTTGAAATTATTGATGAAAAAACTGCTTATCGCGGTTTTTTCAGTTTGAAGGTGCTCACCTTGAAACACACCCTATATAAAGGAGGCTGGAGCGCACCAATCACCCGTGAAATATTTCAGCGGGGAAATTGTGTCGCTGTTCTGCTATACGACCCGCAACAGGATGCGCTGGTTATTATCGAACAGTTCCGCCCTGGTGCATTACAGCTGAATGATGATCGCGTCTGGTTGCTGGAGATTGTTGCCGGTAGCATTGGGCCAGGCGAAACCGCCGAAGCGGTTGCCTACCGTGAAGCGGCGGAAGAATCTGGTTGTGAAATTCTGGATATGATTAAAATCAATGAGTTTTTCACCTCGCCAGGCGGCACTTCCGAGTTATTGCATTTATATTGTGGCCGCATTAACAGCACGCATGCTGGTGGACTGCATGGGCTGGAAGAAGAAGATGAAGATATCGCTGTCCAGGTGCTGCCATTTGCAGAAGTCTACCAATTGCTTGAGGCCGGAAAAATCATCTCTGCTATTCCGATCATTGCAATTCAATGGTTGGCCTTGCACCGTGACGCATTACGCCAACGCTGGAGTTGATTTACTCCAGCGGCAAAATTCGATAGCTGGCCGTGAGCGTATGTGACTGGCCCGGCGACAAGGTAATACTGTCACTGGCCGCATTGGCCGTTTCGACGCACACAAAATAACGATAGGCGTCCGGATGCATATCGGTTAATGCCGATACCTGTTCCCACGGATTCCAGACAACTGTACTGCGTGAGCCCATCGCAGTAATAGCAATCCGCCGTGACCACTCCTGATCTTCAATAAACAGGTTGTCGGGACTATTCAGATATATTCTGTCTGTTTCACCGCTAAAGATGATATCCCCCTGTTGCTGCTTTTCACGAAAGCCTTCCACTTTGTCCAGATAGTGGTGACCATCAAGCTCCTTGATAGTCGTTTGCTGAATATCGCCCACGGCAAAATAAGTATGCAGCGCCTGTGACACCACAAAGCTTTCACTGTCACGATTTTCTGTGGTCAATGAAACTGACAGTTGATCGCTGATTTCGATGGTCATTGTCAACTGATAGTTGCACCGCCAAAGCTCGTCATCCTGCGCTTCTTTAGTTAAACACAAAGTCAGCACAATGCCGTCATTCTCTTTTTGCTGAACCGTGACAAGCTGCCATACACGGTTTCGGGCAAAGCCATGTGCAGGCCGACCAGTGCCAGACGGATCATCACCAAACCATGGCCAACAAATGGGAACACCGCCGCGAATGGCCCGGCGATCACCATAACGTGATAACGGACTTAGAAAAAGCAAATCCTGTGCTGCATTGGCGGGTTGATACGCCAAAACCTGCGCTCCCTGCATGGCAATCTGTGCTTTGGCGCATGGCGTGTTAATATCAATCATCACACTTTCTGCTGGCCCGATGGAAAAATCCAGCCGATCAGCTATGCCAAATTGTTGTTTCAGTTGTTCGATTGTTTGCATGAGACTCTATATTGGAAACAAAAGACGGGCGCAATGCCCGTCTTTAAAACTAGTCAGAAACACCTGTTTTAATGATGATGCCCGCCTTCACCGTGAACATGACCATGTTCCAGCTCTTCTGCGCTGGCTTCACGTACTTCACGCACTTCGACATCAAAATTCAGGTGAACGCCTGCCAGTGGATGATTGCCATCCACAGTAATCGTTTCGTCATTAACGGCTACAACGGTAACCAATACCGGACCTTGATCCGTTTCTGACTGAAACTGCATACCGACTTCTACATTATCCACACCACTGAACAACTCGGCAGGTACTTCCTGTTTCAGTGCCTCATGGCGTTCGCCATAGGCATTGGCCGGTTCAATACTTGCCTTAACCTTCTCGCCGGCTTCTTTGCCGAGCAACGCCGCTTCAAGACCTGGAATAATATTGTCAGCACCGTGCAGATAGGCCAGCGGGCCAGCACCTTCGCTACTGTCAATCACCGTACCACTATTGTCGGTGAGCGTGTAATCGATCACAACGACTTTATTGTCTGCAACTTTCATGAAAACTCCTTACATGTTTTGGATAACAGCTGCAGCATAATCACTACAACTCAACGCATCGACGCCAATAGCCTGGGCCAGATCACCGGTGACACGCGCATTTGAAATGGCGCCTGAGACGCCAGCAACGACAAGATCTGCCGCTTCTGTCCAACCCAAATGCCGTAACAGCATTTCAGCGGAAAGGATTAATGATGACGGATTAGCACTGTTTTTTCCAGCAAGTGCCGGTGCAGTACCATGCGTTGCTTCGAACATGGCAACAGCATCCGCCAGATTTGCGCCAGGCGAAATACCAATACCGCCAACCTGCGCGGCAAGCGCATCTGAAATATAATCACCGTTCAGATTTAATGTGGCAACAACATCATAATCCTTGGGATGCAACAGTATTTCCTGTAAAAAAGCATCGGCAATGGAATCTTTTATAACAATGGCTTTACCCGTGTTCGGGTTGTTGAAAGTCTTCCACGGCCCGCCATCTAAAGGCACCGCACCGAACTCTTCTTCCGCGAGATCATAGCCCCATTGTTTAAAGGCACCTTCGGTGAACTTCATGATGTTGCCCTTGTGTACCAGGGTTAACGAGTCACGGTCATTATCAATAACGTATTGAATCGCTTTGCGTACCAATCGTTCAGTACCTTCTCGTGAGACTGGTTTGATACCGATCCCTGAAGTTTCCGGGAAGCGAATTTTGCTGACGCCCATGTCTTTTTGTAAAAACTCAATCACTTTTTGAACTTCCGGCGTACCTGTCGCCCATTCAATACCAGCATAAATATCTTCCGAGTTTTCCCGGAAGATAACCATGTCGATATTTTCAGGTGCTTTTACCGGACTTGGCGTGCCAGGGTAATAACGTACTGGGCGCTGGCAGACATATAAATCCAATGTTTGACGTAAGGCCACATTCAATGAACGAATACCACCACCAACCGGTGTCATTAAAGGTCCTTTGATGGAAACAGAATATTCTCTCAGCGCCTCAATGGTTTCGTCTGGCAGGTAGGTATCAGCGCCGTATAGTTGCGTGGCTTTTTCACCCGCATATACTTCCATCCAGGCGATTTTGCGCTCACCACCATAAGCTTTGGTGACCGCCGCATCAATCACATCAATCATCGCCGGAGTGATATCGACACCGATACCATCACCCTCGATAAAAGGAATAATCGGCTGATTAGGTACATTCAATGAAAAATCGGCATTAACGCCAATGGCTGTACCTTGTTCCGGTACACTGATGTGCTGATATGCCATGAACGGCTCCTGAAGGAAAATGAGCTATTTTACATGATCTGCGGTACTGATATAACCATGACCAGGCTAATTGCGTTTAATAAACCATACGACGTGCTGACCCAATTCAGTGACAAAGACAGCCGGCAGACGTTGAAAGACTTCATTGACATAGCCGATGTCTATCCGGCTGGCCGGCTGGATCGCGACAGCGAAGGTCTGCTGCTATTAACCAATAATGGTCGCTTGCAGCATCAGATCAGTGATCCACAACATAAACTGCCAAAAACCTACTGGGTACAAGTAGAAAACATTCCAGACGATGCGGCGCTTCTGCAATTACAACAAGGCGTCATGCTCAAGGATGGCCAGACCAAACCGGCACAGGCTAGAAAAATGTTGCCGCCCGAGATATGGGACAGAACACCGCCAGTTCGTTTTCGGCAGTCAATCCCCACCCAATGGCTGGAAATACAGATCAGTGAGGGTAAAAATCGACAGGTGCGGCGGATGACAGCGGCAGTTGGACACCCGACCCTGCGACTTGTCCGTGTTGCGATTGGTCCGTGGCAACTAAATGGACTACAACCGGGACAATGGCAAGAAGTTAATTTTCAGACCATGATAAAATACGCCGATGATTTGGACTCCACGAACGACAGTAGCCGCCGTCATCGAACGCGATCATCAATTCCTGATGGTCGAAGAAATGATCGGCAGCGAACTCAAACTCAACCAGCCAGCCGGTCACCTCGAAGACGGCGAAAGTCTTATTGATGCGGTGATTCGGGAAACAGTTGAAGAAACAGCCTGGCAATTTATTCCGGATTCATTGATCGGTATTTATCGCTGGCAACATCAGCCATCGCAAAATACCTATATCCGCTTTTGTTTCAGCGGAAAACTCGGTGAACAATTGGATCGACCACTGGATGCTGATATTCACCAGGCGGTTTGGCTGGATGCAGTCACGATTCAACAACGCTGCTCCCAGTTCCGCAGTCCGCTCGTTGGGCAATGTCTGCAAGACTACCTTTCGGGAAAACGCTATCCACTTGATTTAT
The DNA here is from genome assembly GCA_947631375.1 of uncultured Methylophaga sp. Classification (GTDB taxonomy): domain Bacteria; phylum Pseudomonadota; class Gammaproteobacteria; order Nitrosococcales; family Methylophagaceae; genus Methylophaga. The sequence continues at coordinate 9,152 of CANRLD010000013.1, forward strand.
TAGCTGATTAATTATGTCTGAACAGAAAAAAGTTGTTGTCGGCCTGTCTGGCGGTGTGGACTCCTCCGTTGCCGCACTGTTACTCAAACAACAGGGGTTTGAGGTAGAAGGCCTGTTTATGAAAAACTGGGTGGATTTTGCTGATGAAAGCGAATGTACCATTGAGGAAGATCGTAAAGATGCCTTGTCTGTCGCCGACAACATCGGCATTGCCTTTCATGAGGCTAATTTTGCCATGGAATACTGGGACTACGTATTCAAGCATTTTCTCAGCGAATATAAAGCCGGTAGAACGCCTAACCCTGATATTTTATGCAACCGTGAAATCAAGTTTAAAGCCTTTCTGGATCATGCAATGGAACTGGGCGGTTATCTTATCGCTACAGGGCACTATGCACGGGTTGCAGAGCAGGACGGCAAGTTTCAGCTACTAAAAGGGCTGGATGGTAAAAAAGATCAAAGCTACTTTTTGTATGCCTTGGGGCAGGCGCAACTATCACGCACCCTCTTCCCTCTTGGAGAACTGCCTAAAAACGAGGTGCGGAATATTGCCGAACAAGCCGGTTTTATCAATCATGATAAAAAAGACAGCACCGGTATCTGTTTTATCGGTGAACGCCAATTCAGGGAATTTCTCAGCCGCTACCTGCCGGCAAAACCCGGCGAGATGCGCACCCCCGAAGGCGAAGTAATTGGCTTGATGTATTACACCCTGGGGCAACGCCAGGGACTCGGTATCGGCGGTCGTAAAAACAGCAGTGGCGAACCATGGTTTGTGGCTGGCAAGGATATGGAAAACCGTATTCTGTATGTGGTGCAAGGTGAGCATGAATGGCTGTACAGCACCAGTCTCACCGCAGAGCAACTTTCCTGGGTCGCTGGAGTAGCGCCTGACTTTCCCTGCCGCGTTACAGCCAAAACTCGCTATCGCCAGCCCGATCAATCCTGTGTGATCAGCCAGAATGAAGACGGTAGCGTACAGGTTGAGTTTGATGAAAAGCAGCGCGCCGTCACACCGGGCCAATCCGTCGTCTTCTATCAAGGCGATATTTGCCTCGGCGGTGGAATTATTGTCAAAACCAATGCCCCCGGAATACATCCATGAGTCAACAGACGATTATTCATGATCGTGTTATTGCCTTGTCTGCATTGATGCAATCCGTCAGGATGGTTCAACAAATCGCCGATACCGGACAAGTTAGCAATAGTGAGCTGCAGACCATGCTGCAAAGTCTGTTAATGATGGACGCGCCTGATACGCTATCGGTTTATGGTGATCTCGATAAATTAAAAACCGGTTTGCAACAGTTCAACCAGCAGTTATCAAAGCGCAAGGCACCTGGCGATATTGCGGTACTGCGCTACGCCATCGGCATTTTGCATCTGGAACGCAAGCTGCGTAAACGCCCTGATATGCTGAACCTGATCACTCGGGAGCTGGATCAGATACCGCAACAAATTGACTACTTTGGCAGTATCACCAGTTCACAGGTTATCGCCCGCTTTGCTGATATTTACCAGCGTACTGTCAGTGAGCTGACTCCGCGGATCCAGGTTTTTGGTGATTCGACGTTTTTGCAACAGGCTGATAACGTTAATCGCATTCGCGCCCTGTTGCTGTCCGGTATTCGTGCAGCCGTATTATGGCGGCAAAGAGGCGGCCGGCGCTGGCAGTTTTTATGGCATAGCAATAAATTGCTGGAGGCCGCAACCGAGCTGCAAACCCGGCTATGAAACAGCTCTTCATTACAATAAAAAATGGCTGCAACATCCGCTGCAGCCATTTTTATTACGTTCAACCAGAGATTTAGCCGTACAGATTAACCAGCAACTGTCCGCTGATATTTATCCATTTCATTAAAATTCAGATAACGATAAATTTCATTGGCCAACGGCTTGATTCCGGCAACTTTCTCTAGATATTCCGCGACGGTCGGGATGCGTCCCAAGCTGGCGACAACGGCAGCAAGTTCAGCAGAGGACAAGTAGACATCTGCCCCGTTGCCTAAACGATTAGGGAAGTTGCGGGTTGAGGTAGAAACTACGGTAGCATTATCCGCAACACGCGCCTGGTTCCCCATGCATAACGAGCAACCTGGAGTTTCAATTCGCGCACCAACGCGGCCAAAAATACTGTAGTAACCTTCTTGGGTCAGTTGATGTTGATCCATTTTGGTTGGCGGTGCCACCCATAATTTCACCGGCAGACTGCCCATCTTCTCCAATACTTTGCCCGCCGCACGGTAATGACCGATATTCGTCATACAGGAACCGATAAAGACTTCATCAATTTTTGCCCCGGCAACTGCGGATAATGGCTTGATATCATCAGGATCATTCGGACAAGCCAGTAATGGTTCGGTGATTTCATTCAAATCAATCTCAATGATTGCTGCGTATTCCGCATCGCTATCCGCTTCAAGCAGCTGAGGGTCCGCCAACCAGGTGCGCATCGCATCAATACGGCGCTGCAAGGTTCTGGCATCTTCATAGCCCTCGGCAATCATCCACTCCATCAAGGAAATATTTGAATTGAGGAACTCGATGATCGGCTCCTTATTCAGGCGAACAGTACAACCGTTGGCGCTACGTTCTGCTGAGGCATCCGAGAGTTCAAATGCCTGTTCCACTTTTAAATCCGGCAAGCCTTCAATTTCCAGAACCCGGCCATTAAATATATTTTTCTTGCCTTTCTTCTCAACCGTCAATAATCCCTGCTGAATAGCTGCATAAGGAATCGCATTGACCAGATCCCGCAGCGTAATCCCCGGTTGCATTTCACCTTTGAAACGCACCAGCACCGATTCGGGCATATCTAACGGCATCACGCCCAGCGCAGCCGCAAAAGCCACCAAACCGGAGCCAGCCGGAAAGCTGATACCTATCGGAAAACGGGTATGTGAGTCACCGCCCGTACCAACCGTGTCCGGCAAAATCATCCGGTTAAGCCAAGAGTGAATAACTCCATCTCCCGGACGTAATGACACACCACCTCGAGTACTGATAAATTCGGGTAATTCATGTTGCAGCTTGATATCAACCGGTTTGGGATAAGCCGCAGTGTGACAGAAAGACTGCATGACTAAATCTGACGAAAAACCAAGACACGCCAGTTCCTTAAGCTCATCACGCGTCATCGCTCCAGTCGTATCCTGCGAACCCACTGTGGTGACTTTCGGTTCACAGTAGGTGCCTGGTCGTACCCCTTCCACGCCACAGGCCTTGCCGACCATTTTCTGTGCCAGCGTAAAGCCTTTATCGCTGTGTACCGGTTCAACCGGCCGCATAAAGACATCCGAAGGCGGCAAGCCTAATGTTTCACGTGCTTTATCAGTCAAACCACGGCCAATAATTAAAGGGATACGGCCGCCGGCCCGAACCTCATCAGCAAGCGTTGTCGGTCGCAGGGTAAATTCAGATACCACCTCACCAGCCTGATTATAAATCTTGCCTTCATACGGTTTGATAGTAATAACATCGCCGGTTTCCAGCTGATCGACATTACACTCAATCGGCAATGCACCAGAATCTTCAGCGGTATTAAAGAAGATCGGCGCAATATTATTGCCCAAAATCACACCGCCCTGACGCTTGTTAGGCACAAACGGAATATCCTGCCCCATATGCCACAACACAGAATTAATCGCTGACTTGCGTGAAGATCCTGTACCGACCACATCGCCAACATAGGCAAGCGGATGCCCTTTCTCTTTAAGCGTGATAATCGTTTCCAGCGCCTCAGGCATTTTGCTGTTGAGCATGGCTTTGGCATGCAACGGAATATCCGGACGACTCCATGCTTCTGTTGCCGGCGACAAGTCATCGGTGTTGGTTTCACCCGGAACTTTCAATACCGTTAAGGTGATCGATTCAGGCAATGCCGGTTTGGATAAAAACCACTCTGCTTCAGCCCAGGACTGCAGAATGCGTTTGGCATGCGCATTGGTTTCAGCTTTTTCCACAATATCGTGGTACGCATCGTAAACCATCAGTGTTTTTGATAATGCTTGTTCCGCAGCCAGCGCTGTTGCTTCGTAATCCAGCAGCTCGATCAGCGGCTGAATGTTATAACCGCCCATCATGGTACCAAGCAGTTCAGTGGCTCGAACCGGACTAATCAAATCACAACTCGTTTCACCTTTGGCAACGGCAGCAAGAAAACCGGCTTTTACATAGGCTGCTTTATCCACGCCTGGTGGAACACGATGAATCAAGAGGTCTAACAAGGCCTCGCTGTCAGCATTTTGAGGTTGTTTAAGTCCATCAATAAGGTCAGATACCTGTTTTGCATCCAACGGTAAAGGTGGTAAACCTTCAACCGCACGCTCTTCAACATGTTTTTGATATTCCTGCAGCACGAAACGCTCCGAAGTTGAAACTAAGATAAACACTATTTTACCGCAAATCACGGCGCAAACCGAACCAAATCCGGAATCGACAGGGAGTTCTGCTATAATTCACGCCAATTTTCAGCGTATTTTTAGTGGAGTTTTCATGGAATTAACCGCTCTTACCGCCATTTCACCGATTGATGGTCGTTATGCCGATAAAACCAAGGCGCTACGCCCTTACTTCAGTGAGTATGGTTTACTGCGGGCGCGGGTTGAAGTTGAGTGTCGCTGGTTACATCTGCTCGGAGCAAATGCTGATATTCAGGAAGTCCCCAAACTAAGTGATTCCGCAGAGCAGTTTCTCAACGATTTAATAGCAAACTTCTCGGTGGAAGATGCAGCTGAAATCAAGGCCATTGAGCGCGAAACCAATCATGATGTCAAAGCGGTTGAGTACTTCATCAAGCGTAAATTCAAAAATAACGCTGAACTGAATGCGATCAGTGAATTTGTGCATTTTGCCTGCACCTCGGAAGATATCAATAACACGGCTTACGGCATCATGCTGAAAAATGCCCGTGAACAGGTTATTCTGCCGGAAATGGACACTATTATTGGTGCATTACGCACGCTGGCATTGGAGCAGGCCGAAACACCAATGATGTCGCGCACTCATGGCCAACCCGCCTCGCCCACAACGCTCGGCAAGGAACTCGCCAATGTCATCAAACGCCTTGAACTGCAACGTACACATGTTGCAGCCGTGTTGCTGTACGGCAAAATGAACGGTGCTGTTGGTAATTACAATGCACATTATGCAGCGTACCCAAATGTTGACTGGCCAATGATGGCCAATGCCTTTGTAACCGGACTGGGATTACGCTGGAATAAATACACCACGCAGATCGAACCACACGATTATGTGGCAGAACTGTTTCAGGCAATGATTCGCTTCAACACTGTGCTGATCGACTTTTGCCGGGATGTCTGGAGTTATATTTCCATCGGTTATTTCAAACAGAAAACGGTAAAAGGTGAAATCGGTTCTTCAACCATGCCACATAAAGTCAATCCGATTGATTTTGAGAATGCCGAAGGCAATCTGGGTATTGCCAATGCGACATTTGATCATATGGCGATGAAATTACCAATTTCACGCTGGCAGCGTGATCTCACTGATTCAACGGTGTTACGGAATATCGGCGTCGGTTTTGCACACTCGTTGTTAGCATACAGCTCAACGCTCAAGGGAATTAGTAAGCTCGAAGCTGCGCCGGAAGTCATGGCAGCAGATCTGGATGCCAACTGGGAGCTACTGGCCGAGCCGATTCAGACGGTAATGCGCCGTTATGCTATCGAAAATCCCTATGAAAAGCTGAAAGAACTCACGCGTGGGCAGCGAGTTACTAAACAAATCATGCACGAATTCATTGATACACTGGAGTTGCCTGATGACGCCAAAATGGCATTAAAACAGATGACACCGGCCAGCTACCTCGGCAACGCCATTGAACAGGCAAAAAACTGCTGAATGACCGACCTTCTCAACAGTGCCAACAGCCAACCAAGCACTATTTTTAATCGTGTAAGCACGGCAGCTGACGCGGCCCTGACATTGCTGAACCAGGCTCATCGGCAAAGCTGTTTTTCAGGTAATGAGCCAAAGGCAGCCATAGGTTGAAACTGCTGCAGCTCCAGCAACGAGGCATACCGTTATGAGACTTGTCATTTGGATAACGCTGCTGGGTTTAGCCTTCCCCGCTTATGCTGATAAGATCAGAACCATTGAGCTGCAGCACCGTTTGGCGACAGACGTTTTACCCCTGATTGAGCCGATGACAGACAATTACACGACCATCAATGGTCACGGTAATCTGTTGATTATTAAAAGTTCATCACAGAGCTTTAACGAGATTGAACAACTGGTGAAACAGCTTGATAGCAAGCAGCAAAGCATTACGCTAACCGTACTGCGGACACAACGACAGCTTGCTGATCAGCGTATTGCTGATGAAGCGTTGAACATTGATTTACAGGAACCGCAACGTTCATCAGTTGAAATAAACCGCTGGTCAACCAAAAGCAACCGCGAACGGGATCAGCAATATCAAGCGCGTGGTATTGAAGGCCAGCCAATTGATATCCAAGTAGGACAAGCAATTGCCGATAAACAACAGCAGATCCTGCTCTACCCGCATGGTGGTGTTGCGGTTCAGCAAACGACGCAATACATTCCTCTTGATAACGGCTTTCAGGCGCGGGTTAACATCCTCGGCGATCAGCAAGCCCGGGTAGACATACTGCCGCTATTCAGCAAAATGCAACGTAACGGCGATATCATCACCAGCAGTTTACTGACAACAGTGAACGGTCCAATCAATCAATGGATATTGATCGGCCAAACCGGTGAACAGCAGCATCAGCAGCACAACGCCAAAACTTATCGCAGCCATCAGGACGAGCAACAATGGCTGTATCTAAAAATTGAACTTAATTGAGTTATACCCTGACAGATGGATATTAAAGAAGCGATACAAACCCGTCGCTCGGTCAAGCATTATGACCCGGCGCATCAAATGAGCGAAGCTGAAGTTAAAGAATTGATGGAACATGCCATCCTTTCGCCAACGGCATTCAATATTCAGCACTGGCGTTTTATTCGTGTGCAGGATAACGAAAAACGCCAGCAAATCCTTGAGGCGGCCTGGGGTCAGACACAGGTGGTTGATGCATCATTATTACTGGTGCTATGTGCCGATCTGAATGCCTGGGAAAAACAGCCGCAGCGCTACTGGCAACATGCGCCCGAAGCTGCCCAGCAAGCGATCTTGCCCGCTATCGAGTCCTATTACACCAATCATCATCAAGGGCAACGCGATGAATGCATTCGTTCAGCCAGTATTGCAGCGATGAATATCATGTTGATGGCAAAAGGGATGGGCTATGACAGTTGTCCGATGGATGGTTTTGACTTTGATAAAGTTGCTCGCATTATTAATCTGCCACACGATCACATTATTGTGATGATGGTTACCGTAGGTAAGAAACTGGAAGATGCTCGCCCGCGTTCAGGACAGTTACCGCTGGAAGAAGTCTTTTTAACCGACAGTTTTTAGTTAGATAACGGGAGGTGGCGCATCACTGACCGTGTTGCGCCCGCCTCTTTTAGCCAGATAAAGCGCCCTGTCTACCCGCTGTAAAAAGCTGTCGACGCCTTCACCCGGAACATAACGTGCAACACCAAAAGACAGCGTTATCACGCCCAATGGTTCACGTGTATCCTTGCGCTGAACACGCTTGCTGGCCATATCCTGGCGAATATTTTCAGCTAAAGCGCGTGCATTTTGCATGCTCGTGTTGGGTAAAATAATGGCAAACTCTTCCCCGCCATAACGTGCAACCAGTTCACGACCTTTCAGCGAGCGCTGCAATATTTTGGCGATAACTTTTAACACTTGATCGCCCACCATCTGACCATGCTTCTCATTGATATTGGTGAAATAGTCTACATCAGCAAAAATCACTGAAACGTCCACGCCGTTTTGATCAGCATCCTGCGTCAGTTGATTAACCAGATCGTCAAAATGCTTGCGATTTGCTAGCCCGGTCAGGCTGTCTATCTGGGCTTCGCGACGCGAATC